>JBKOUP010000013.1:0-4152 GCA_046723495.1 Acidobacteriota bacterium | reverse complement strand
GTCCTGGCGCTGCTGCTCCTGCATCTGGAGAAGCAGCTGCTCGTGCTGCAGCAGCAGCGGACGCGGCCCGCGCCGCCGGCGGCGACGTCGACTTGAGAACGCACTGGCTCGCCGTCGCCGCGCTCTTCCTCGTCGCCAGCGCCTGGGGGGCGACGTTCACCCTCGTCAAGAGCGTTCTCGCCCACATCGCGCCCGAGCCGTTCATCGTCTTCCGCTTCGTCCTGGCCGGCGCAATTCTGCTGATCCTCGCCGCAGCGCTTCGCCAGCTGCCGCGCGCCGCCGTTGTTCCCGGCGTCATTCTCGGCCTCGTCCTCTTCGGCGCCTACTGGTGCCAGACGCGCGGGCTGCTGACCATCTCGCCGTCGCGCTCGGCGTTCCTCACCGGCCTCTACGTCGTCTTCGTGCCGTTCGCCGACCGCATCCTCTACGCGACGCGCATTCCCTTCGCCGCCTGGATCGGCTCCGCGCTCGCGCTCCTCGGTACGGCGCTGCTCATCGGCGGCTTCCACGCGCGGCCGGGCATCGGCGACGCCCTGACCATCGTCTGCGCCGTCTGCTCCGCGCTGCACGTCGTCCTCTCCGCGAAGTACAGCGTGAACGTTCCCGCCCTCGGCCTGGCCGCGGTGCAGGTCGTCGTCGTCGGCATGGCCGCCGCGCCGGCGAGCGCGTTCGCGCCGCGCGTCGTCTGGTCGTCCGAGGTTGCCTTCGCCATCGTCTTCACCGCGATCGTGACGACGGCGCTCGCTTTCGTGGCATTGATGTGGGGACAGGCGCGCGTCACCGCGACCGAGGCCGCCGTCATCCTCGCCTTCGAGCCAGTGGCGGCGTCGATCACCTCGATCGTCTTCGGCCACGAGCCGGTAACGGCGATGTTTTTCAGCGGGGCGGCGCTGATCCTGATGGCGATCGTGCTGTCGCAGCTGCCGGAGAGTCCGCGCCGCGATCCGCTCGCGCAATGAGCTCGTCGATCGCGGCGATCTCTTCGCGAATCGTGCGTTGCTCGTTGCGCAGCCGGTCATACGCGCGCCACCGTGTGATGCGCCACGTCAACGCGCGCGTCCGGCCGATGACGTCGTCGAGGCGCTCGAAGAAACGGAGAGCGATCCAGCCGAGGATCGGGACGACGACGATGGCAACGACGGCCCAGCGCGCGCCGAGACGCCACCACGCCAGCGCGGCGATGGCCATCCACGTCAACAGATTGAACAGCGCGCCGGCGATGGCCTTGATCGTCGCCACCATCTCCTCCTCGTGCACGAAGCGGCGGGTGACGAAGCCGACCAGTCGATACGCGGGGAAGTGGATGACGGCGCCGATGCCCGCCAGCGGCAGGGCGATGAACATCGTCGACAGCACTCTGAGCGTCGGCAGGAACTGCGCCTCCGGCAGCTCCTGCGGCTCGATCTTCAGCTCGTCCAGCTCCGCGGCCAACTGCTCGACGCGCGATTGCAGCCGGGCCAGCCGCTGCGGATCGTGTGCGCGCAGCCAGGCATAGCCCTCCACGAATCGCCGCCGGGCCTCGAGCTCCTCGGCCGGATCGAAGCGGCCGCCGGAGAAGATCCGCTCCCCGCGCGCGATCAGCGCCAGCGCCTCGTGCGAGTCCGCCTGCAGCGTGACGGCGTCGAGGGCGTCGTCGATGCGCTGCGTCAGCGCGTCGACGTCGGCGGGCAACGCCGCCATGGGCTCGCCGAACTCCATCACCGCGGAGCTCCGGAACTCCTGCTTCGACGTGTAGTACAGCCCCACCGGCACGATGGCCACGCGCTCCATCGACGCGCCGAGGGCGATGCGCGCCGCGCCGGTCTTGAGCTCGCGCAGGCGCGGATCGCTGTGCGTCGTCCCCTCCGGGAAGATCGCGATCGCGCCGCCGCGAGCTAGCAGCGCCCGCGCCCGCGCGAACGTCTCCTCGTTGCTGCCGGCCACGTTGTCCTGCCGGCGGTACACCGGAATCGAGTCGAAGGCGCGCACGAACCAGCCGATCACCGGCATCGTGAACAGCGGCGCCTTGGCCAGGAACGACACCGGCCGCGGCGCGAAGCAGAGCAGAAACAGCGGATCGATCAGCGCGTTCGGATGATTCACGGCGAAGATCACCGGCACGCCCTCCGGCACGCGCTCCATGTTCACGATCTCGATCTTCTTGAAGAAGACGCGGATCAGGACGCGCAGCAGGGCAGTGACGGCGCGGCGCATCGCTTCACCGGCCTCGCCACGCGGCGATGCACCAGATCACGCCGGCGACGACGATCGCCACCGGCACGATGATGATGGCCTTGTCGAGCGACGTGGCGTCGGAGAGGCGCCCGATCAGCGGCGGCGACGGCACATCGCCGAGGAGGTGCATCACCAGCACCGAGAACCCGAGCGCCGTGGCGCGCTCGTGCGGCGCGACGGCGTTGATGATCGCGGAGTTCACCGGCCCGGTGCAGACGAAGATCAGCACCTCGGCCACGATGATCGCCGGGAGGTAGATCGAGCGGTTCGGATTCGTCAGGGCCACGAACGTGATCGGCGCGGCGAGCAGCGTGGCGATGCCGGAGACCCACAGGTAGGACTGCCGCGTCCGTCGGAGGAAGAGATCGCCGAGCCAGCCTCCGGCCGCCGTGCCGACCAGGCCCGTGCCGAAGGCGATGGCGCCGAACGTCACCGTGGCCTCGCCGTGCGACATGCCGCGGATGCGCTCGAGGAACGCCGGCATCCAGATGGCCAGCCCGCCGAGGGCGAATGTGTACGCGCCGTAGCCGATCGCGGTGAGGAGGAACTGCGGGTTGTGCAGGAGGTCGCCATAGGCGCGCCACCACCGCTGCGGGGCAGCCGGCACGTGCGCGCCGGCGTCCTGCGCGCCGCGCAGCGGGTCCTTCACGCCGAGGATCAGCATCGCCAGCAGGAGTCCCGGAGCGCCGGCGACCCAGAACGCGGCGCGCCAGCCGAAGGCTTGATCGACCAGGCCGCCGATGATGTAGCCGGCCGCGGAGCCGACGGGAATCGCCGCGAAGAAGACGCCCATGACCCGGCCGCGCTTCTCGAAGGGGAAAGCATCGGCAAGCAGCGCCGGCGCGATCGTGCCGTAGGCGGCCTCGCCGACGCCGACGGTCGAGCGGGCCACGAAGAGCGAGGCGAAGCCGCGCGCGAAGCCGCCCAACGTCGTGGCGATGCTCCAGATCAACACGCCGAGGGCGATCAGCGGCGGGCGGGCGCGGCGGTCGCCGAGCGTGCCGAAGATCGGCGACATCAGCGTGTAGACGATGATGAAGCCGCTGCCGATCAGGCCGAGCTCCGTGTCGTTGAGATGGAGCTCCGACTTGCGCAGCGACTCGAACAGCGCCGCGATGACCCAGCGGTCGAGGTAATTGAAAAGATTGATGAAGGTCAGAACGGCGAGCGTGTACGCGGCCGTGCGGCGCATTTGCGCCAGTGTAACGCGAGGGCGAAAAACTTCCGGCTATGATGCCGTCACTCATGAAGCGCTACGCGCCGTACGCGGTCTGCATTGCCGGCATCGCCGTCGTCCTGGCGCTGCTGCCGCGCTTCAACGTCGCCCAGCCGCGCGGGATCCGCCTCACCCGCGCCCAGGCCGTCATCAACGCCGACGCCGTGGCCCGCGACCTCGGCATCCCCATCGACAAAGCGTGGCCCAGCCTGTCGTGGGACACGTCGAGACTGCTCGAGAAGGAGCTCCGCGACGACCCGAGCCGGCTCGTCAAGGCGTACGACGATCCGGTCCTCGGCCCGCGTCTCGGCAGCTATCTCCGAACGTATTTCCGGCGCGGCCAGGACAAGTTCACGCCGTACGGCTTCGCCTGGATCGACGGGCGCAACGGCCGCGTGCTCGGCGCGCGCCTCACGCCGCGCGAGGAGGAGCCCGGCAAGCACGCCACCGAGGCCGAGCTGCGCCCGCGCGCCGACGGCTTCGTCCATTCGCGCCCGTTCGACGGCGCGCCGTCGCCGCAGTTCGAGTCGGCGCGGCCGACCGTGCTGCGCACCCGCACCAACTGGGTGTTCCGCTATCGCGTTCCCACGGCCTTCCCCATCGGCAAAGTGGTTCCGTATCTCAACGTCCACTACGCCGGCGACCGCTTCGCCGGCTGGGAGCTCTCCGAGGAGTATGCGGACGGGAGCACGTTCACCGGCGACAGCGGCGGCGCGATCACC
>JBKOUP010000215.1:0-1961 GCA_046723495.1 Acidobacteriota bacterium | reverse complement strand
GGTGACGTTCGCGCGCACCCACGACTCGTAGCTCGAGTGCGTGACGTGCTGGATGATCCGGCCGAGGAGCGAGTAGCCGAAGTTCGAGTAGTTGAACTGCGTGCCGGGATCGAACTGCAGCGGCTGCCCGCGCATGTAGCGCGCGATCTGCCGCGGATTCGCCGGCGGCTTGGCGCCGTTGGCCTGCGCGATCTGCACGCTCATGAACATCGGATCGAAGCTCGTGTCGCGATTCCAGCCGCCGGAGTGCTGGAGCAGCTCGCGGACGGTGATGCCGGCCGTGCGCGGATCGACGTGCGCGCCGGGCAGCGGCTGGATGTCGGAGAGGAGGTTGAAGACCTTGTCGTCGAGATGAAGCTTCCCCTGCTCGACGAGCTTGAGGATGGCCGCGGAGGTGATCGGCTTGGTGAGGCTGGCGATGCGGAAGAGCGAGTCCGGCTGCACGAGCTCCTTCGTCTCGCGGTTCGCGTAGCCGTAGCCGCGGGCGAAGACGAGCTTCCCGTCCTTCATCACCGCGATCGCGCCGCCGGGGATGTGGTACTTCTGCATGAGCGACTTCGCGAGCTGGTCGAATGCCGCCATTCCCGGCGGATCGGCGCCGGTGGAGGGGATCTGGGCGAAGGCCGAGGCTGCGCAAAGCAGCAGCGCTGAGAGAAATCGTGTGGCGCGGACTTCAGTCCGCGCGGGCGGGATGAATCCCGCCCCACATTTCTTCACAACCTCGGAGAGCCGAGAGCTGGGAGCCCGTTTCAAAACAGTTCGTTCACCGGGCCGTACTGCCCGTCCTTCGCGAACGGCACGTACTCGAACCCGCGGTTGAGCGGATCGTCGTGGCGCACGGTCGTGTAGTCGATGCCGATGGCCGAGTAGATCGTCGAGGCCACATCCTCGGGGCGCACGTCGCGATTCGCGGCCGTGCCGAATTCGACGGCGGCCGAGCCCTTGTCGTCGGTCTTGCCGATGACGGTGTTCCCCTTCACGCCGCCGCCGGCGAAGACGACGGACATGCGCAGGAAGTGGTCGCGTCCCTGCTGGGCGTTGAGCACGCCGACGGTGCGCCCGAACTCGCCGAGGACCACGACCAGCGTCTCGTCGAGCAGCGTCTTCCCCGCCTGCGAGCCGGGCGTGGCGGCCAGGTCGGCGAGCAGCGCCGCGTACGCGGGGTCGAACGTCTTCATCTGCGTGTACAGCGACGAGCCGGTCTTCGCGTAGATGTTCGAGTGGTGGTCCCAACCGCCGAGCGTCGACTGCACGAAGCGCGTGCCGCGGCGCGCGTTCACGAGGTTGCGGGCCACGATCAGCGACGCGCCGAACGACGTCGAGCCGTAGCGCCCGTACTCGTCGGTCGTGTAGGAGAAGAGCTTGTTGACGTCGGGCGTGTCGATGAGCGTCTTGGCCTGGTTGTAGAACGTTCCCATGTCGTCGGCGTTGCGTCCGAGGCCGGCGGGCGACTTGCGGTCGGGATCGATCGACTGCAGCAGGCCCCAGCGGTCGGCCAGGCGCGCCGCGCCGTCGGGATGCGCCAGCGCCGACAGCCCGGCCGCCGACGGCGTCACGCCGAACGGCGCGTACTGCGCGGCGAAGTAGCCGGAGCCGGCCATGACCTGGTTGATGGAGACGAAGCCGGGGAGGATGTCGGTCGGCTGCCGCTTGATCTGCGACTCCAGCGAGACGACGGCGCCGATGTGCGGCGCGATCGAGCCGGTGGCGCCGCCGGGATTGCGCGCGATCTGCGCCCACTCCTGGGCCAGGTTATGCACCGCCGCCCACGCCAGGCCGGAGCGGATGATGGCCAGCTTCTCGAGGTGATTGGCCGTGTTCGGCATGAGGCCCTGCGGCCAGCGGATGGCGCCGAACGTCGTCGGGGCGAAGTCGGCCGGCGTCCACGTCCCTTCCTTCAGATCCCAGGTGTCGATGTGGCTCGGCGCGCCGGAGAGGAAGATCATGATGCAGTTCTTGGC
>JBKOUP010000390.1:0-2040 GCA_046723495.1 Acidobacteriota bacterium | reverse complement strand
ACTCGGTCGTGCAGCGCGATATCTTGAACGAGCTCGGAATCAAGCCGACCGGAGTCCAGCAATTCCGGCTTGCCGACGGCTCGAAGATCCAGCGCGAGAAGGGGGTCACATTCTTCCGCTACGAAGATCATTCGGGCGGCGCCTCCGTAGTCTTCGGTGAGCCCGGCGACTACAACCTGCTCGGCGTGGTAACGCTCGAAGAGCTCGGCCTCGGCCTCAATCCTCTCAAGCGCGAGCTTCTTCCCCTGCCGATGATTCTCGCCTAATCTATCGCCTCCCAACAATTTGAGTCTTGCAATTAATTGGGCTCCCATGAAATTATCTCGGGGGGACGATGACCGACAGCCAGCGCATCCTTGACTCGATCCGCCGCCTGGTTCGACTCCTTCGTCTTGCCGACCGCGCCGCGCAGAACGAGCTCGGTCTCAGCGGGGCTCAGCTCTTCGTTTTGCAGGAGCTGGGGAAGACGCCCTCGCTGTCGCTCAACGAGCTCGCCGAGCGCACGCGCACGGACCAAAGCTCGGTGTCGGTCGTCGTCACCCGTCTCGTCGATGGCGGTCTCGTCACGCGCGACCGCGACGTCCGCGATGCCCGCCGCCTCGTCCTCACCCTCACCAAGGCCGGCGCCGCCGCCGTGCGCCGCTCCTCGCCCGCCGCGCAGGAGCGCATCCTGGCCATCGTCGAGACCATGGCCGCCGCGGACCGCAAGCGCTTTGCCGACGCCTTCGAGCACCTGGTCACCGAGCTCGGCGCGGAAAAAGGCGCGGCGCCGATGCTGTTCGAGGACGACAACAGCGACGGCAGGAGGCTGAAGAAAGCTCGGTGACGCCCCCGGAATTCGAAGTCGAGAGTGCCGCGACGCAGGAAGGCCTGCCGGTGGCGACGTCCGCCGGCCCGATCCTCGAGCAGGCGCGCGTTCCGCTGGAGCGCTCGCTCATCGACAAGCGCGTCGTCCTCATCTGCGCCTGGTCGGTGCTCCTGGCCATTGCCACCGGCTTCATCGCCCGGCTGCTCGTCCACCTCATCGGCCTCGTCACGAACATCTCCTTCTACGGCCACTGGTCGCCCTCCTTCGTCTCGCCCGCCGACAACCACCTCGGCAAGCTCGTCATCGTCGTGCCGGTCATCGGCGGCATCGTCGTCGGCCTGATGGCGCGCTACGGATCGAAGGCGATTCGCGGACATGGAATCCCCGAGGCCATGGAGCAGGTGTTGCTGAACGAGAGCCGCATCCCGGCGCGGGTCACATTTCTGAAGCCGCTCTCCGCGGCGGTGTCGATCGGCACCGGCGGCCCGTTCGGCGCGGAGGGACCGATCATCGCCACCGGCGGCGCGCTCGGCTCGCTGCTCGGACAGATCGTCCGCACGAACGCGATGGAGCGCAAGACGCTGCTCGCCGCCGGCGCCGCCGCCGGCATGGCCGCGACCTTCGGCAGCCCCGTCTCCGCGGTGCTTCTGGCCATCGAGCTGCTGCTCTTCGAGTTCCGCCCGCGCTCGATCATCCCGGTGGCGCTGGCCAGCGCCGCCGCCACCGCGGTGCGGATGATCTACGCCGGCACCGCGCCGATCTTCGCCATGCCGCTGCTGGCGCGGCCGAGCGGCGAGGCCCTGGCGGCGTACACGGTGATCGGCGCGCTGGTCGGCTATCTGTCGATCTACGTCACGCGCGCCGTCTACTGGATCGAGGACCTCTTCGAGCGCCTGCCGATTCATTGGATGTGGTGGCCGGCCATCGGCGGCATCGCCGTCGGCGTGGTCGGCTACTACGCGCCGCGGACGCTCGGCGTCGGCTACGACAACATCGAAGCGATGGTCGCGGGAAAGATCTTCGGCGGGGCGGTGCTCGTCCTCTGCGCCATGAAGATCCTCTCCTGGGCCATCGCCCTCGGCTCGGGCACCGCGGGCGGCACGCTGGCCCCGCTCGTCACGATCGGCGGCGGCGCCGGCGTGCTCCTCGGCGAACTGGCCGCGGTGGCCTTCCCTCAGTTCCACATCGACCCGCGCATCTCCGCGCTCGTCGGCATGGCCGCGTTGTTCGCC
>JBKOUP010000166.1:0-7286 GCA_046723495.1 Acidobacteriota bacterium | reverse complement strand
GTCGAGAAGGCCGCCGACATCCTCCAAACCGCGGAAGAGAAGGCCAAGCCGGCCGCTGCGGTGACGCCGCCGCCCGACCCGCAGAACTTCGCCTCGTACAACATCTACTCGCTGAACCTGGAGAACGGCGACATGCTGCAGTACACCGACGTCGTCGGCGGCTGCTTCACGCCGGTCGTGTTCACGGGCTCGAACAACAAAGAGCGCATGGTCTTCTCGTCGTACTACAAGGGCCAGTGGCGCCTGTACTCGACGACCACGGACAAGCCGCTGCACGCCGCGGAGAAGACGACGCTCCCCTCGGCGCCGCTGCTGGCGGAGTCGCGCACGCAGTTCCAGCCGCCGGTGGAAGTGGCCGTCGATCCCGACAAGGTCGACAAGCCGGGCGGCTTCAAGCTCTTCGTCGACGACGTCTCCGTCAACGCCGGGTACACCTCCGACCAGCTGCTCGTCTCCGAGTCGCAGATCTTCATGAGCGACATGCTCGGCGACCGCCGCTTCATCGCCACGCTGGAGTCGGTGTCGTCGTTCTCGGCCTTCGATTTCCTCTACTTCGACCTGCACAACCGCACGAACTGGGGTGTGCGCCTCTTCGACAACCGGGCCTTCTATCTCATCCCCAACGAAGCGTCGACGACGTTCTTCGACCGCCATCAGGCCTACCGCGAGACGGGCGTGACCGGGATCATCAGCTATCCGTTCGACCGCTACCACCGCATCGACGGCGGGATGGGATACGAGATCCGTTCGCTGAACTACCCGTTCTATGACAACTTCGGAAACCTGACCGTCTTCTCCCGCCGCGACAACTTCCCGATCGTGAGCGGCACGTTCACCGGCGACACGGCCATCTTCAAGGAGTTCGGGCCGATCTCCGGGCACCGCTACGAGCTGTCCACGGCCTACGCGTACGACACGAAGGGGCACGGCGCGCTGTCGAACGACTACACGGTCGACGCCCGCCAGTACCTGCAGATCACCTCGCGCTCGCTGCTGGCGGCGCGCGTCTTCGCCGGCTACTCGCGCGGGACGTTCTCGAATTTCTACTACTTCGGCGGCCTGAACACGGTGCGCGGCGTCGACTTCCGCTCCATGATCGGCAGCCGGGCGGCCTTCGCCAACGTCGAGTTGCGCTTCCCCTTCGTCGACGTGCTGGCCATGCCCTGGCTGGTGCTGCGCAACATCCGCGGGAACTTCTTCTTCGACATCGGCGGCGCGAAGTTCCCCGGCCAGCAGTACACGTTCTACGAGCACGGCCACTTCGTCGACGGCGCGGCCTCGGTCGGCTACGGCTTCTCGTTCGAGCTCCTCGGCGCGGAGATGCACTGGGACATCGCCAGGCGCCTGCGCATCGATCCGAACGACACGGTCACGAACCGCGGGAAGCGGACGGAGTTCTGGATCGGGCAGACGTTCTGAGAGAAGCGGTTGGCGCGAATCGCCAACCGCTCATCGATCGAGCAGTTTTTCCAGCAACGCCATCGCCTCCGCCGACGGGTTCGCGAACGCGAAGCGCGACTCGAACACCATCACCCCGTCCGAGCTCTTGAGCGGCACGGCGCGGCAGGAAAGGACCCGGGCCCGGCTGGAGAACTGCCCGTCCGCGCAGGGGAACGTCAGCTCGATGACCTGATTCGGCGTGAGGCTGCCGGGATGGCGGACGCGCGCGCCGCGGTGGCTGACGTTCAGCACCACGCCGTCGCGGCGCCCGACCTTTGCGGGAATCTGGATCGGCGGCTCGAAACGGCCGCTCAGGCGACGATCATCCATGAAACGGACCCATGCGCAGTTTACCCTTTCTTTCGAAATCGGAAAGGCGGAAAATCGTACTTCCACCACACATCAGAATCGAGGAGAACCCATGACGTCTCTGCCGCTCGACGTGCACGAAGTGCTTGAGCAGGAGTACGAGGCCATCCACGGCCGGCTCGACGACAAACCGCCGGCCACGTACCGCGAGAAGGACATCATCGACCCCGAGTGGGCGAAGTCCTACCTGGCCGCCTGCGGGCTGAAAGGCGAGCCGCTGGCCGTCCTGAACGGCCTCGTCGAGAAGGGCGACAACATGGCCGCCCTGGAGCATTCGCCGGCCATCAGCGACGACGGCCGAACGCTGGTGAAGCTCTACACCTCGGACAAGATTGACAAGACGCCGGAGGTGCGGCGGCGCATCGCCGACGAGGCCCTCGGCAGCTCGGTGCGCCGTTTCCGCGACGTCCGCCTCGAGCACCTCTATGCCACGCTCCACGCCAAGCCGGACGATGAGGCCCGCTCGGCGCTCTGCATCTCCGGCGGCGGCATCCGCAGCGCGACCTTCGCCCTCGGCGTGATCCAGGGCCTGGCCGGCACCGGCGTGCTGAAGAAGTTCGACTACCTCTCCACCGTGTCGGGCGGCGGCTACATCGGGAGCTGGCTCTCGTCGTGGTCGCGCCGCCACGAGGACGGGATCGCCGGCGTGGAGAGCGAGCTGGCCCGTGCCGACACCGGGCGGCTGGCCGAGGCGCCGGCGGACACGCGGCCGAATTCGAAGATCAATCCCGAGCCCCAGCCGCTCCAACATCTGCGCGACTACAGCAACTATCTCAGCCCGAAGCTCGGCTTCCTCTCCGCCGACAGCTGGACGCTGGCGGCGCTCTACATCCGCAACCTGCTGCTGAACCTCCTCGTGCTCGTGCCGGTGCTGGCGGGCGTGCTGGCCCTGCCGCGCTTCTACGAGTACCTGCTGCGGACGAACATCGACGACACCCTCAACGCCCTCGGCGCCGTCACCGCGGCGGCACTCGCTGTCGGCTTCGGCTATCTCGGCGCCGCGCGGCCGGTCAAGCACGGCCGCGAAACGGCGAGCTGGAAGATCAACACGAACAGCTGGTTCGTCTGGGCCTGCATCGTCCCGCTGACCGTCGCCGGCTTCTGCATCAGCGTCTTCTGGGCGAAAAACGCCAAGGACATTCTGGAAGGTACCTACCCGTACATCGCCGATGCGAAATGGTGGGCCGTCATCTGCGCGCTGGTCATGGCCATCGTGCCGTGCGCGATCTACTACGTCCGCTTCGCCGGCGCCTCGTTCGCCGAGCGCCGCCAGTCCGCGTCGCGCGCGGCAGGGAAACAGACGTTCTACAAAGTCGTCCACGAGGTCGTGGCCGCCGTCGTCGGCCTGGCATCGGCCGTGGCTCTTTTCTACCTGCTGGCGAAGAAAGTCTTCCCGACGCCGAAGATGAAAGTCCCCGATCCCAACAACGTCGAGGTCTGGCTGCGCGGCCTCCTGGGGCTGCCGATGCAGGAGCTCTACGTCTGCTTCGCCGTGCCGCTCGTTCTCCTCGTCTTCTTCGTGCAGGCCAGCATCTTCGTCGGCCTTTCCAGCCGCTGGAACGAAGACAACGACCGCGAGTGGTGGGGCCGCGCCGGCGCGTATCTGCTGCTGGCCGGGGTCCTCATCGGCGGGTTGTCGTTCATCGCCGTGTTCGGCCCGGTGCTGCTCTACCGCGCGCCGCTCATCCTCGGTTCGCTCGGCGGCGTGTCCGGCATCGCCGCGGCGCTCATCGGCCACAGCTCGAAAACGCCCGCCGGCGGCGAGCAGAAGAGCTCCGGCCTCTCGACCGCGCTCGCAGGCCTGGTCGTGCCGGTGTTCGCGCTCGTTCTCCTGGCCGCGATCTCCCTCGGCACGACGGAGTTGATCCTGGCCATCAAGGAGAAGCCAAAATACGCCGCCCAGTTCGACAAGAATAAGATCGACGCGCAGTTCACGGCCACGGTGACCTCGCTCGGCCCGGGCACGCAATACGAGCAGAAGAACGAGGCCAAGCTTCCGCTGGCGTCGGTCGAGGTGGCGCGCTCCGTCCGCCACCTCAGCTTCGTGCAAGGCACGCGAGGGGACGAGGTGCTGGCCATCATCATCGTCGCCGCCGTCGCGGCACTCCTCTCCAGGTTCGTCGGCGTGAACCGCTTCTCGATGCAGGGCCTCTATCGCAACCGCCTGATCCGCGCCTACCTCGGCGCCTCGCGCTACAGCCGCGATCCGGACCGCTTCACCGGCTTCGACGAGAACGACAACCTGCAGATGTACGAGCTGCGCACGCAGTTGCTGTGGTCGACGAGCTTCCACAACCCCGCGGACTTCGTCGCCCAGATCGTGAAGAACCGCGCTTCGGGCGTGGAGAAGACGATTTGGGATGGCCTCGACGGCACGCTGGCCGCGAAGATCGAAAAAGGGCCGCTGACGTCCGCGCTGATCACCGGCGTGGTCCAGAGCGTCAACGTGCAGATGCAGACCATCGACCTCGTCACCGGCAAGGCCGACGGCTCGGCCGTGGCCATGCTCAAACGCAACCGCGAGACGCTCGAATCGAAGTTCCCCTCGATCAAGAAGCTCGACGGCCGGCGCTCGCCGTTCCACGTCGTCAACCAGACCCTGAACCTCGTCTCCGGCGGCAATCTGGCCTGGCAGCAGCGCAAGGGGGAGTCGTTCACGGCCACGCCGCTGCACTGCGGCAGCCTCTACCTCGGCTACCGCGACTCGCGCGAATACGGCGGCGACGACGGCGTCAGCCTCGGCACCGCCGTGGCCATCTCCGGCGCCGCGGCCAGTCCGAACCAGGGCTACAACTCCTCGACGCCGCTGGCGTTCATCATGACCCTGCTCAACGTGCGCCTTGGCTCGTGGCTCGGCAATCCCGGGCTCCACGGCGACAGTTCGTACAAGGAGTCGAATCCTCCCGGCAATCTCACCACGCTGTTGTGGGAGATGACCGGCAACACGAACGACACCTGCCCCTGGATCTACCTCTCCGACGGCGGCCACTTCGAGAATCTCGCCCTGTACGAGATGGTGCTGCGCCGCTGCCGCTACATCGTCGTCAGCGACGGCGGCTGCGATCCGACGTTCACCTTCGAAGACCTCGGCAACGCCATCCGCAAGATCCGCACGGACCTTGGCGTTCCCATCGAGATCAAGAGCCGCGACATGTTCCCGCGCTCCGCTCCCGGCGAGGCCCTCCACGCCGGCAGCTACATGGCCACGGCCACGATCCGATACGACGCCATCGACCCCGGCGCCAAGCCCGGCGTGCTCATCTATCTGAAGCCGAGCGTCTACGACGAGAACTACCTGCCGCGCGACATCTACAACTACATGCAGTCGTCGCCGACGTTCCCGCACGAGTCGACGTCGGACCAGTTCTTCTCCGAGTCGCAGTTCGAGAGCTACCGCTGCCTCGGCCGGCACGTGATCGACGTGATCTGCGGGAAAGCGGCGACGTACGAGACGGTCGCGGCGTTCGTCGATGACGTGCACGAGCAAGGGGAGGGAATCGTGCGCAAGGACCAGAACACGGCGCTCGACGACATCGCCACGGCCATCCGCGGGCTCAATCCGCCGCCGATGCTGCATTCGGGGCCGACGACGTGATGACCTCGATCAGGACCCGGCCGAAGGCCTCGAGCTTCGCGTCGCCGATCCCGTAGATCTCGCGCAGCTCCGTGAGCGTCGACGGCTGCACGCGGGCCAGCTCGCGCAGCGTGCGGTCGCCGAAGATCACGTACGGCGGCACGCCGCGCTCCTCGGCCTCGGCGCGCCGCCACTTGCGCAGGGCCTCGAAGAGGTTGACGTCGTACGCGCCGAGGTCGGTGTAGGGGAGGCGCTCGCGCCTCTCCTTCTTTTTCGCCCGCACGCCCACCACCGGCTGGCGCAGGCGGATCTCCGCCTCGCCGCGCAGCAGCGCCCGCGAGCGCTCCGTCAGGCGCAGCACGGGGTAGAGGTCGTCGGCCTGGTCGAGGTATCCCTGGGCCACGAGTTGGAAAATCCAGTCGCGGACCTCGTTGCGCGTGCGCCCTTTCAGAAGGCCGAACGTGGAGAGGCGGTCGTGGCCGCGGGCGCGGATCTTGTCCGTGCTCTCGCCGCGCAGAATGCCGATCACGTGGCCGGCGCCGAAGCTCTGGTTCACGCGCACCACGCAGGAGACGATCTTCTGCGCCACCACCAGCGCCTCCGGCACGTCCTCCGTCTCGCCGAGGCAGAGGTCGCAGGCGCTGCAGGACTCGGCGTCGTAGCGTTGGCCGAAATACTCGACCAGCGCGCGATGCCGGCACGTCGTGCCGGAGCAGTAGCGGTCGATGTCGACGAGGTGCCGCGTCGCCGACTCCACCCACTTCGGGTCGGGCTCGACGTCTTCGTTCCCCTTCTCGATCATCGAGCGCCACAGCACCACGTCCGCGCCGGAGTAGAGCAGCGTGCACTCGGCCTCGAGGCCGTCGCGGCCGGCGCGGCCGCTCTCCTGCTGGTAATGCTCGACCGACTTCGGCATGGCCATGTGCAGGACGAAGCGGACGTTCGAGCGGTCGATGCCCATTCCGAACGCCACGGTGGCCACGACAAGGTCGCAGCGCTCCGACGCGAACAAGTCCTGCGCGTGGCGCCGCTCGTCGCGCGTGAGCCCGGCGTGGTAGGCGACCGCGTCGATCCCTTTCTTGCGCAGCTTCGCCGTCAGCTCGTCGACGTCGCGGCGGCGGATGCAGTAGATGATCCCGGCCTCGCCTTTGTGGCGCTCGATCACCGCGAGCACCTGGTTCCACTCGTCCTGGCGCGGCAGCACGCGGTAGGTGAGGTTGGGGCGGTCGAAGTTGCCGACGAGGACGAGCGGCTCGCGCAGGGCGAGCTGCTGGGCGATGTCGCGGCGCACCTGCTGCGTCGCCGTCGCCGTGTAGGCGTGGATCGACACCGCGGGGAAATCGTCGCGCAGCGAGCGCAACTGTCGATATTCAGGCCGAAAGTCGTGGCCCCAATGGCTGATGCAATGCGCCTCGTCGATGGCGAACGCGCCGACCTTGGCCTCGCGCAAGAGCGCCCGGAACGCCGGCATGGCCAGGCGCTCCGGCGAGACGAACAGTAGTTTGATCTCTCCCAGGAGTAGATCCCGCTCCAGCACGCGATGGTCGAACGACGACTGCGAGCTGTTCATCTGCGCGGCCGCCACGCCGCTCGTCGTCAACCCGTCGACCTGGTCCTTCATCAGCGAGATCAGCGGCGAAACGACGACGGTGAGGCCGTCGTGCAGCAGCGCCGGCACCTGATAGCAGAGCGATTTGCCGCCGCCGGTGGGGAGGACCACGAGCGAGTCGCGCCGCTCCAGCACCGCGGCCATCGCCTCTTCCTGCAGCGGGCGGAAGGAGTCGTAGCCCCAGTGGCGGGAGATGACGTCGAGAAGGGCCGTTTTCAACTGTTGTAATTGTAAGATCTCCGCGGGTTGACGACACTTTCTGCAACGCCGCACCACGCCCGCGCGATCCACGCC
>JBKOUP010000264.1:0-7827 GCA_046723495.1 Acidobacteriota bacterium | reverse complement strand
CTTCTACCCCACGCGGGGGGAGAAGAACGAGATAACGATTACGGCGCCTGGACGAGCCCGGCTCCGACGCGCGCCGGCGGCAGCGGAAGCGGACGCGCCGTGCGAAGCGATCGATCCGCGGCCGTGGTCCGGTCCGGGTCGTTCAGGACGCGTTGCAGGATGTCGTTGGCCCAATCGCCGGGAATCGGATCGGGCGGTATCGCATGGGGACGGAACACGGGAACGAATGCGATCTTCTTTCGGCCGAGCCACGGCATAACGGGCTCCTTCGAGAGATAGTGACCGTCAGGTGCGAATCGTTTCACGCCAGCCTGCAGCGAGTGCCGCGGCGACTACGCCTGTCGCATGAAAGCACCGCGCGGTCATTTACGCTCGTCATCGCCGCTCGCGCTCGCAACGGAGCGCGCGTGAGCAGGCGCGATCGCTAGCCGCAAGTACGCTGCTCATGCAGCCGCGTTCTCCGGGCTGGCCCGCGTGGAGCCACGCCATACACCTCGCTGGCCAAATGCAGGATGGCGTACGTCCTTCGCCTTCGCGTGCTGCGCTTCCGGTTCGACGCTGCCAAAATGCCGTTGTGACGCGTTTTTTCCGTGAAACACGCACGCCGAAATGCGAAACATTTCGCTGTTTTGGTCGCGGGTCTGCGCAAAATTCTGCTCGCGAAATTGCCGCCCTTGAGAGTGACTTTGCGAGTCTGCAAATTTCTAAGCGACCGTGTGGAAACGCGAAACGCCGCGAAGTCGCGGCGCATGAGTGCTTTACTTTGGCGGGGCCGACGGGACTCGAACCCGCGACCTCCGGCGTGACAGGCCGGCGTTCTAACCAACTGAACTACGACCCCGCATCGGTGGGAACCTCGCTAACGGCAGGGGTTGTGGTCGCATTCCCGCTGGCGAAGCGCGGCAATGGTACTGCATCCTTTAAGCGCGGCGCGGCGCGGTCTCGCGGCGAAAGCTGGCGCGGTTCGATCATGGGCCAGGCGATGCCGATGTCGGGGTCGTCCCAGCGGATCGCGTACTCGTCGTCGGGCGA
The DNA here is from genome assembly GCA_046723495.1 of Acidobacteriota bacterium. Lineage (GTDB taxonomy): Bacteria > Acidobacteriota > Thermoanaerobaculia > Gp7-AA8 > Gp7-AA8 > DATDFB01. The sequence goes on along the minus strand of JBKOUP010000264.1, from coordinate 6,795 downwards.
GTAGAGCGCCGTGCACTTGTAGACGAGGTCCGAGCCCTCCTCGATCGCGCAGAAGCCGTGGGCGAAGCCGGGGGGGACCCAGAGCATCAGGCGGTTCGATTCGGAGAGCTCGGCGCCGACCCAGCGGCCGAACGTCGGTGAGCCGACGCGGACGTCCACGGCCACGTCGAACAGCGCGCCGCGCGTGCAGCGGACCAGTTTCCCCTGCGCGTTCGGCTCCTGGTAGTGCAGGCCGCGCAGCACGCCGCGGGCGGAGCGGGAGTGGTTGTCCTGGACGAACGCCGCGTCGATCCCGGCCGCGCGGAAACGCTCCAGGTGGTACGTCTCCATGAAGAAGCCGCGGTCGTCGCCTCTCACCTCCGGCTTGATCAGGCGCACCTCGGAAATGCCGGTGTCGATGAATTCCACGGCGGCGGATCATAGAATGACCGGGCATGAGTGACAACGCGGGAGATCGCCGGCGCGAGTGGCGCTTGGCCGGAATCATCTTCTTCACCCTCATTGCCCTCGTCGTCCTCTGGACCGCCGCGCGCATCGTCTGGCCGTTCCTCAGCGCCATCCTCGTCGGGGCCATCCTCGTCACGCTGACCTTCCCGACCTACCAGCGCGTTCGCGCGCGCATGCGCGGCCGCTCCAGCCTTGCCGCCGTCACGATGCTCATCGCCATCACCCTCGTCCTGGTCATCCCGCTCTTCTTCCTTGCGCTCATGCTCGTGCAGCAGGCCAACGGGCTCATGCAAAAAATGCAGTCGGGCGAAGCGCAGATCGTCATGAGCCGGCTCGACCCGTCGCAGCGCCTCGAAGTCCTGCGCCGCTACATCCCCGGCTTCGACCCCGCCAGCGTCAGTCCGCAGCGGCTCATCCTCCCGATCGTGCGCGAGCTTCCCGGGTGGGTGGCGCGGCACGGCGCCGCGGTCGTCGGGGGCGTGGCCGGCCTCGTCCTCGGCCTCGGCCTCGTCCTGTTGGCGATGTACTACTTCTACACCGAGGGCGAGACCATCGTCGCCGAGCTTTCGTCGTTGTCGCCGCTGCCGGAGCGCTACGACCGCGAGTTCGCGCAGCAATTCAAGAGCGTCATCGACGCCACCTTCCGCGGGCACATGCTCACCAGCCTCGCCCAAGGCGTGGCCACGACCATCGGCCTCGTCATCGCCAACGTCCCCGCGCCGCTCTTCTGGGGCGCCGTATCGACGGTCATGTCCCTCGTGCCGATGATCGGCTCCGCCGCCATCTGGGTCCCGGCAGTGATCTACCTCTTCGTCTCCGGCGAGACCGGGCACGCCATCTTCCTGACCATCTGGGGCGCCGTCGTCGTCTCGCTCATCGACAACGTCGTGCGCACGTGGGCGATGAAAGGGAAGTCGGAGCTGCCGGCCGTGCCGCTCCTCTTCTCCGTCATCGGCGGGATGGAAGCGTTCGGCGTCATCGGCCTCGTCATCGGACCGCTGGTCTTCTCGCTCCTGATGTCGATCATCGACATCTACAAGCGCTCGTTCGGCGCGCCGGGGCGGCGCGTGAGCGATTAGAGCCCGTAGGCGTTGCGCACGACTTCGATCGGGTGCAGCGGCGTCTTCCCCGTCTCCTCCGTCACGTTGATCCCGGCCAGCAGGCAGTCCGAGGCGAGGCAGTTCGCGCCGCAGCGCTCGATCGATTTGCATAGCTTGCCCGCGCACTTGCGGGAGAGGTCGTAGAACTCCGTCTTCATCCCCCACGTGCCGTCGAACGCGGAGCACTGCTCGATGGCCTCGACCGTCGTGCCGGGCATTGCCGCAAAGATCGTCTTGAACGGCTGTCCGATGTTCTGGGCGCGAAGGTGACACGGGACGTGATAGGCGACGCTGCCCTGGGCCACGCTGAAGTCGGTGCGGAGCTTCGTTTTGACGAGGTACTCGCCGATGTCCATCGCCGCGGCGGCGACTTCGCGGCACTCGTCGGTCGGCACGAGCTCGGGCCAATGGCTCTTCATCATCATTCCGCAGCTCGGGCCGAGGACGACGATCTTCCTGCCGGCGCGGACGAGCGGCAGCAGGACGTCAACGTTGTGGCGGATCTTCTCGCGCGCGGCCTCGAGGTCCCCGCCGTCGAGCGCGGGCATGCCGCAGCAGACGACGTCGGGGCGCTCGACGCGCTTGCCGTTGTGCTCGAGAACCTGCACCGCCGCAACGCCGACCTCGGGGCGGTTGTAGTTCACCGTGCAGGTTTCGAAGAGCACGACCGGCTCGCCGCCGTTTTCCTTGTGGCGCGCCAGCCACTTCGCGAACGTCGTGCGGGCGAAGCGGGGGAGAAGACGCTTGCGGTGGATGCCGAGCGTCTTCTCGGCGACGGCGCGCAGCAGCGGCTGGCGGTTCGCCCAGTTGACGAAGCGGGAGATCGCGCCGGTCGACAGGCGGCCGAGGCGGTCGGGATCGCCGAGGACACGCTCGCGGAAGGGGAGGCCGCGCTTGCACACGCGGGCGAGCTTGGCGCGGAAGAGCAGCCGGGGCAAGTCGACGTTGAACTTGTGGGGCGGCGTGTACGGGCACTTCACGTAGCAGAGCTTGCACTGGTAGCAGAGGTCGACGACTTCGTCGATCTCGGCGGTCGTGAGGCCGGCAACTTCCGCGTCGCCCTTCGCGTCGATGGCGTCGAACAGCGACGGGAACGACGGGCAGTAGTTGAAGCACATGCGGCAGGTGTGGCAGACGTCGAAGACGCGGCGCAGCTCGGCGTCGAGGGCGGCGTCATCCTCGATCTCGTACATCAATCCTCCAGGTCCGCGGCGAGCAGGCGCGCGGTCGCGGCGTCGACGACGGCTGCATGCGGATACGACGGGTGATCGCTGACGATGCGCGCGGGCGCGCCGGAGCGCAGCGCGGCCACCTGCGCCGGCGAGAGGGCGAAGCGGACGAACTGCACGGAGCTGAGCCGCTCTTCGCCGATCTGCCGGCGGTCGAAACGCGCCGCGGCCGCGCCGCCCGCGACGTCGAAGTGCAGACGCGACTCGAAATCGCGCAGGGCGGTGAGGGCGTGGGCTCGCTCGGTCTCGTCGGGGAACTCGAACATCAGCGTCGCGGAGAGCTCGTTCTCGCTCGGCAGGAGATCGCTGTAGGTCTCGATCTCGTGCTCGACCTCGGCGGGCTTGGCGATGCGCTCGGCGCGCAGCATCTCCTGGATCTGGTAGCGCACGGTCTCGCGGTTCTCGAAGGTGAGCGTGGCATTCGGGCCGAGGAGGATGCGCCGGGCGCGACGGGCCCGCATGGCGGAGGCGCGGATGTCGTCGCGCCTCCGCTCGTAGTCGCCGAGGTCGAGGATCTCGGCGGGGGAAATGCGATTCGTGCGCTGCTCAACCAATGCTGTCCAATCCCTTCTGGAAGCGGCCGGCGTGCGACTTCTCGGCGCGGGCGAGGGTCTCGAACCAGTCGGCGATCTCGTCGTAGCCTTCGTCGCGGGCGGTGCGGGCCATGCCCGGGTACATGTCGGTGTACTCGTGGGTCTCGCCGTGGATGGCGGCGCGGAGGTTGATCTTCGTGTCGCCGAGGGGGAGGCCGGTGGCGGGATCGCCAACCTTCTTCAGATAGTCGAGGTGGCCGTGGGCGTGCCCGGTCTCGCCCTCGGCGGTGTCGCGGAAGAGGCCGGCGATGTCGGGAAGGCCTTCCACGTCGGCCTGGCGGGCGAAGTAGAGGTAGCGGCGGTTGGCCATCGACTCTCCGGCGAAGGCGTCCTTGAGGTTCTGGTGGGTCTTGCTTTCCTTGAAGTCCATAGTCGTTGTCTCCTTTTAGACGTTGTCCAAAGTGGACCGAAAATTTTTTAGCGGCGGGCGCGACCCTTCCTGCGGCCGCGCATGACTACCTGGTAATCACGAATCTCGAAACCCTCGATGTGCTCGACGTCACACACCCTGACCTTCTCCCACGGCACGTCGTAAATGCGTCCGGAGGCGTCGTCGATGAAGTGGTGGTGGGCCTCGACGCGGGGGTCGAAGACGATGGAGTCGGGGGAGAGGTGGAGCTCGCGCAGGAGGCCCTTTTCGACGAGGAGGTTGAGGGTGTTGTAGACGGTGGCGCGGGAGATCATCGGGAAGCCGTCGCGGACGCGGGCCCAGACTTTGTCGGCGGAGGGGTGCTCGTCGGTGAAGAGGACGTAGCGGGCCACGACGATGCGCTGGGCGGAGGGCTGGATGCCGTGGGCCTTCAGGATCTCGACGACGTCGCGCTTCATCGCGCGGTGATACTAGGTCGAAGTTTAGACGATGTCAAGGGTGGCCGGCTGGCACGCGTTCGGCGTATGATTTCCACGATGACTGTCACATCCCTGATGTCCGCGGATGAGCTCCTCCGGCTGCCCGAAGACGGCTACCGCTACGAGCTCGTGCGGGGGGAGCTGCGAAAGATGTCGCCTGCAGGTGCTCGCCATACAGTGATCGCGGCCAGGATTCTCATCTCTCTCGGTGCCCACGTGAAGGCGAATCGTCTGGGCGTAGTCACCGGCGCCGACGGAGGCTTCTTCATTGCCAGGAATCCCGACACCGTGCTCGAGCCTGACGCCGGCTTCATTCGCAGTGAACGCGCCGTAATCACCGACCGTTTTTTCGATTGTCCGCCTGATCTTGCCATCGAGGTGATCTCACCGAGCGATACCTACACCGAAGTCGACGAGAAGACCCAGGAGTGGCTCGGCGCTGGTACGCGAGCCGTCGTGGTTGTCAATCCGCGCAGAAACACGGTTCGTGTCCACCGCAGTGCCGGCACCGAAACCCTCGCCGAGGTCCTCGCCGTCGACGACGTCGTCCCCGGCTGGAGCATGCCCTTCTCCGAGATCTTCGACTAAACCTCCAGCACCTCCACCCGCCCGCCTCGCATCCGCAACCGCACGTTCCTGTCCAGCCCGTCGCGCACCCACACCCGCGCGTCCTCCGAGTCGATCGACTCGAACGTCTCCATCAACTCCTCGGGCGAGCGGACGGTCACGCACTCGCCGTCGTCGAAGATCACGCGGAGTGGGAACTCGGGACTCATTTGGCTATAATCGCGCCCCCTATGTCTGGCCACAGTAAATGGAGCACCATCAAGCATAAGAAGGGTGCTGCCGACGCCAAGCGCGGCAAGGTTTTCACCCGCATCATCAAGGAAATGACCATCGCCGCGCGGCTCGGCGGCGGCGATCCCGACGCCAACCCGCGCCTGCGCGCCGCCGTGGCCGAGGCCAAGGCGAACAACATGCCGAAGGACAACATCGAGCGGGCCATCAAGCGCGGCACCGGCGAGCTCGAAGGGGCCACCTACGAGGAAGTCACCTACGAGGGCTACGGCCCCGGCGGCGTGGCCATCATCGTCGAGGCCTTGACCGACAACGGCAACCGCACCACTCCCGAGATCCGCCACCTCTTCGAAAAAAACGGCGGCAACCTCGGCACGCCCGGCTCGGTCAAGTTCCAGTTCGAGCGCAAGGGCTACTTCGCCGTCGAGAAGAGCGCCGCCGGCGAGGACAAGCTGATGGAGATCGCCATCGAGGCCGGCGCCGACGACCTCCAGAGCGACGATCCCGACGCCTACGAGATCTACACCTCGCCGGAGAGCTTCGAGTCCGTGCGCCAGGCGCTGGAGAACAACAAGATCCCCACCGTCGAGGCCAAGCTGGGCATGATCCCGGCGAACTACGTCACCCTCGACGAGAACAAGTCGAGGCAGGTGATGAAGCTCCTCGAAGCGCTCGACGACCACGACGACGTGCAGAACGTCTGGTCGAACTTCGACATCCCCGCGGAGATGATGGAGACCGCGTAACGCCTTCCTTCGCCCTCCTCACCGACCTCTACGAGCTGACGATGGCCTACGGCTATCTCCGCGCCGGGAAGGCCGAGGAGGAGGCCGTCTTCCATCTTTCCTTTCGCGAGAACCCCTTCGACGGCGGCTACACGATCGCCGCGGGGCTCGAGACGGCCGTGCGCTATCTCGAGGATTTCCGCTTCCGCGACGACGACCTGCGCTTCCTGGCCGAGCAGCGCGGCAACGACGGCGCGCGCCTCTTTCCCGACGACTTCCTCGCCTACCTCGGCGCGATGCGTTTTGCCTGCGACGTCGATGCCGTGACCGAGGGAACCGTCGTCTTTCCGCACGAGCCGCTCGTGCGCGTGCGCGGGCCGATCCTGCAGGCGCAGATCGTCGAGACCGCGCTGCTGAACATCGTCAACTTCCAGTCCCTCATCGCCACGAAAGCGGCCCGCGTCGTCTACGCGGCCAAGGGCGATCCCGTCCTCGACTTCGGCCTGCGCCGCGCCCAGGGCGTCGACGGCGGGTTGGCGGCGAGCCGCGCCGCGTACATCGGCGGCTGCGCCGGGACGTCGAACGTCCTCGCCGGGGCGCAGTACGGCATCCCGGTGAAGGGGACGCACGCGCACAGTTGGGTGATGTCCTTCGACTCCGAAGCCGAGGCCTTCGACGCTTACGCCCGGATCATGCCGAACAACGTCATGCTCCTCGTCGACACCTACGACACGCTGCACGGCGTCGCGCACGCGATCGAGACCGGCCGATGGCTGCGCGAGCAGGGCCACGAGCTGATCGGCATCCGCCTCGACTCCGGCGATCTGGCCTACCTGTCGAAGGAGGCCCGGCGGATGCTCGACGAGGCCGGCTTCCCGAACGCCGCCATTGCCGCGAGCAACGAGCTCGACGAGCACGTGATCGCCAGCCTCAAGGAGCAGGGGGCGCGCATCGATCTCTGGGGCGTCGGCACGCGCATGGTCACCGCCTACGACCAGCCCGCCCTCGGCGGCGTCTACAAGCTCACCGCGCTCAAGCCGCACGGCGGCGCGTG
>JBKOUP010000321.1:0-2289 GCA_046723495.1 Acidobacteriota bacterium | reverse complement strand
CTCGCGGCCACGCGGCGGAGCACCGTCTCCATGTGCTCCATCGTGTAGTACGTCTCCCACGCCACCTTGTAGGCGCGCTCCCATTCGCCGCGCGGCATCTTCGGATGCGGCGCGCAGGAGTGGTTGAGGTCGTAGCGATTGAGATCGGCGTCGAGCAGCACTCCCGCGCGCACGAGCTTCTGATGATCTTCGGAGCCGGGCAGCGGCGTGAGGAAGAAGAACTCCAGCATGTCCACCGGCAGCTCGCGCTTGATGATCTCGATGTCCTGGCGGATCGACTCGACCGTGTCGCCGGGAAAGCCGAGGATGTAGCCGGCGTACGTGACCACGCGCGCTTCCTTCCAGGCCAGGAGCATCTTCCGGTACTCGGTGATCTTGTTCTGGCGCTTCTTCGCGCCGACCAGGCTGTCGGGGTTGATGTTCTCCAGGCCGATGAAGACGCGCTTCACGCCGGCCTTCGCGCACTTGTCGATGAAATTGGGGATGCGATGGCAGAGCGTGTCGACCTGGATGACCAGGTGGAGCTTCATCCCTTCCTTTTCTTTCAGCTCGATGAGGCGGTCGAGGATCGGCTCCCACTCCTGGTTGCGGGCGAAGTTGTCGTCGGTGATGAAGAAGCTCGTCAGCCCCTGGGCCACGTTCTCGCGGACGATCTGCTCGATGTCGTCGGGCGAGCGCTTGCGCGACTTGCGCCCCTGCACGTTGATGATCGTGCAGAACGAGCATTGGAACGGGCAGCCGCGGCCGGCGTCGAAGCTGGTCAGGCCGCCGGCGGTGCGCGAGGCGCGCGTGGCCGTGATCAGCGGGATGGGCGTGCCGGCGATGTTCGGCAGGTCGAGCATGTAGTTGTAGAACGGCTTGAGCGTCCCCGCCGCCGCGTCGCGCAGCACTTCCTCGAGCCGCCCCTCGGCCTCGCCGGCGAAGAGGGAGATGCCCATCGCACGCGCCTTGTCGAGGTCGGGATCGACGCCGCCGAGCATGCTCGTCGTGCCGGAGACGTGGAAACCGCCGATGGCCACCTGGATGCCGCGGGCGCGCAGCGGGCGAGCCAGGTCGAGGGCGCGCGGGAATTGGTTCGACTGCACGCCGACGAGCATGACCATGCCGCTGCCGGCCTTCTCGATCATGCGCGCGAGCTTCTCGGGGCGGATGCGGGAGTTCGTCTCGTCGAAGGCCTGGATGTCGAGCGTCACGTCGTCGCCGAGGACCCGGCGCTCCGCGCAGTCGCGGGCAAGGCCGTAGAGCGCGGCCAGCGAATTCGACGGGATCGCCGAGCGGAGCCACTGGATGACGTAGCCGTCGTCGTCGTAATGCGACGGTTTGACGAGCGCTAAGCAGAAGGTCTTCGCCATCGGGAATGCGTGAGTATCGCGAACAAGGTACTCCCTGGCAAGAGCGGTACGGGGGAGAGCCGGTAGTCGGCGCGCGAGATCCTCTCGAGAAGGTGATTGAGCGGCGGCGGCGGAATGGTCGAGATCGCCGTCCCGCTCGACACCGCTTTCGCTGCCAGGCGCAGCGGGACGGACCAGCGGAACCAGTCTCGCAGACGCTCGATCCTCGCGCCCGCGCGCCCGGCGAGGGCGCGCAGCGTACGGCGCGTGTATCGCCGGTAGTGCCGATTGGCGTCGTCGTGCGCCGTCCAGAGAATCGGCAGCGCGGGGACGGTGACGACGATCGCGCCGTCGTCGCGCAGCAACTCCAAGACCTGCGCGAGCATCGCCACGTCGTCCTCGGCGTGCTCGAGAACGTCGGCCATGACGATCAAGCCGAAGGGCGTCGCCGGATGGAAGGTGTCGAGCGTGCCGACGTGGATGCCGGTCGCGCCCGCACGGACGAGCGAAGCATCGGGCTCGACGCCTTGCGGAGTGCCGAATTCGCGCAGCCGTCCGAAGAAGAGGCCGTCGCCGCAGCCGATGTCGAGGATCGGGCCGAAGCCACCGGGCGGGGCGATGCGGCGGATCTCGTCGACGAGCATGGCCTCCCGCGCGCGCCACCACCAATGCCGCTCGTAAAGATCGCGGTAGGCCGCGGCGTACGCGCTCTCCATCACGGCTTCCGAATCACTTCATCGACGACGTAGCGCGGCCGCCCCTTCACCTCGGTGTAGACGCGGCCGACGTACTCGCCGATCACGCCGAGAAAGAAGAGCTGCACGCCGGAGACGAAGATCATGGTCAGGATGAGGGCCGTGAAGCCCTGCGGCGACTGATGGAGCACGAGCTTGGCGAAGATCGAATAGAGGCCGAACAGGATCGTCGCCGCCACGGTGAAGGCGCCGAGGGTCGAGGC
>JBKOUP010000311.1:0-5159 GCA_046723495.1 Acidobacteriota bacterium | reverse complement strand
CATGCGCCTCCACCGCCCCGCCTTCGTGGCCGCGTTTCCGCACCTCATCCTCTACATTCCTCCGTCGCTGCTGCCGTCGTTCCCCGGCATCGACGCGCAGGCGCAGGCCGTCGCGTACGGCGTCAAGGTCTCCGGCTGCACGGTCCACTTCGTCGACGAGAACCTCGACGCAGGGCCGATCATCGTCCAGCGCGCCGTCCCCGTGCGCGACGACGACACCAGCGAGTCGCTGGCGGCGCGGATCCTCGAGCAGGAGCACCAGGCCTACGTCGAGGCGCTAGTGAAGTTGAGCACGCAGCGGTGGCGCGTCGACGGCCGGCGCGTGATTTTCGACGGCTAATCAGAACGGCCAGAACTTCTTCCACCACGGATTCTTGTCGACCGCCGCGCCGGCCACCACCGGCACGCGTCCGGCCTGCTGTCCGTTCAGCGTCGCCACGGCCGTGCCGATCGGCTGGCCGGCGCGCACCGGCGCGGCCACCGGCGGCGCGACGAGGCCGACCTTCACCTTGTCCTCCTCGCCGCGCTTGACCAGCACGTCGATCTCGGCGGCGGCCACGGCCGGCACCGTCTTCTCCCGGCCGTCGATCACCGCCACCTGGCCGACGACCTGCCCTTTCTTCACCGCCGGCTGCATGAAGTTGTTCGCGAACCCGGTCGTGAAGAGGCGCGAGGCGATGCCGAACGAGCTGTTCGGCCCCGAGGCTGTCTTCGCGCCCATCACCACGGCGATCAGCTTCATCCCGCCCTTCTCCGCCGACGCCGTCACGCAATAGCCGGCCGGCGCGGAGTAGCCGGTCTTGATGCCCGTCGCGTACGGGTAGTATTCCGGCTTCTTCGGATTGATGAGGTGGTTCGGATTCGTGAGCCCCGACGTGAACGTCCCGTTCGCGAACTCCGCCCACGGCGTCTTCGCGTACTGCTGCATGAGCGGGTACTTCATCAGCTCCATGGCCACGACGGCCAGGTCATGCGCGCTGGCCTGGTCGATCGCTTTCGGATCTTTCGAGTTCGGCAGGCCGTGGGGGTCGTAGAAGATCGAGTGGGTCATGCCGAGCTGCTTGGCGCGGGCGTTCATCAGCTCCGCGAAGTTCTGCTCGTTGCCGGCGATCTGCTCGGCGATGGCCGTGGCGGCGTCGTTGGCCGACTGCACCATCGTCGCCAGCAGGAGCGTCTGCATCGGGAAGACCTGCCCCTGTTTCGCGTAAATGCGCGAGCCGCCCATGTGGCTGACGAACGCGGAGATCGTCACCGGCGTGTCGAGCTTCAGCCGTCCCGTCTTGATCTCTTCCATGGCGATGAGGCAGGTCATCATCTTGGCCATCGACGCCGTCGGCAGCATCACGTCGGCGTTCTCGGAGAGGAGCACGCGCTTCGACACCGGCTCGATGAGGTACGCGGCCGTGTACCCCTTGCCGGTCGTGTCGACCTGCGCGCCCTTGGCGGCGCCGCCTTCTTCTTCCTGGGCGAACAGCGGCAGCGCGACGGCGGCCGCGATCAGAAACAACTGCATCCAACGCTTCATCATGCGGGCAGCGCAGTGCACGCGGCGTACCGGCCCGTCAGGCCGAGGCTTTCAGGCCCTTCTTGTTCGAGCGCGAGGTCCGCGGGATCGAGCCGATCACGGTCCAGTCGTGCTTGTGCACGGTCACCGGTCCCTTCGTCTTCGGCCACAGCTCGATGGGGATGTAGTAGTAGCCGTCGCCGAGGACGCGCGACTTGATGGCCAGGTCGCGCATGCTCTTGCAGAGTCCTTTTTTCCCGCGGATGGCGCTGCGCTCGACGACGAGGCCTGTCGGCTCGCCCACGCCCTCGTAGATGCTGATCTCGGCGCAGAGAGAGTTCACCAGCGTCATTGCCGTGGGAATTAAGCAAGTTCCGATCCAGTAATTATCGGCCGATGCCTGAGGCGGCGAAGCCGGAGAAAAAGAAGATGGATCGCGCGCGGTTGAAGGCGATCCTGCGCGACGCGGGGCAGATCCTCTGGCGCTCCCGGCGGCGGCTCTACATCGGCATTCCCCTGATCCTGATCAATCGCCTCTCCGGCTTCGTCCTGCCCGCGGCGCCCAAATTCATCATCGACGACGTGATCAACAAGGGCAAACACGACCTGCTCTTGTGGATCGTCGCCGGCGCGGCGGTGGCCGCGGCGCTCGGCTCGATCACCGACTACGCGCTGGCACAGATCCTCGGCATGGCCGCCCAGCGCTCCATCACGCAACTGCGGATGAAGATTCAGCAGCACGTGCAGCGGCTGCCGGTACGCTACTTCGATTCGACGAAGACGGGCGTCCTGGTCTCGCGCGTCATGAACGACGCCGAGGGCATCCGCAACCTCGTCGGCACGGGACTGCTGCAGATGTTCGGCGGCCTTCTGACCGCAGTGCTGGCCATCGGCGTCCTCTTCTATCTCAGCGCCAAGCTGGCCGCGCTGATCCTCGGCCTCTCGGTCTTCTTCGTCGTGGCGCTGGTTTGGGCGTTCACGACCGCGCGGCCGCTGTTCAAGAAGCGGAGCGAGATGAACGCGCAGATCACCGGCCGCCTCACCGAGGGGCTGTCGGGCATTCGCGTGGTCAAGGCCTATCGCGCGGAGAAGCACGAGGCGCGCGTCTTCGCCAAGGGAGCGCACGAGCTCCTTCGCCTGGTGGTGAAGACGATGCGCGTCGTCTCGGGCGTCGGCGCGCTGACGACGCTGCTGGGCGGCCTCATCGGTGCGATCGTGGCGTTCATCGGCGTGCGTGAAGTGCTTGCCCATCGCATGACCGTCGGCGACCTGATGTCGTTCACGTTCTTCCTCGGCCTGGTGATCGCGCCGGTCATCCAGATCGTCAACATCGGCACGCAGATCTCCGAGGCCTTCGCGGGACTGGAGCGGATGCGCGAGGTCCTCGGCGAGACGACCGAGGACGCGCTCGATCCGGAGAAAGAGCCGATCGCGGCGATCAACGGCACCGTCGAGCTGCGCAACGTCACGTTCGAGTACACGGCGGGCGTGCCGGTGCTGCGCGACGTCAGCATCGTCGCCCCGGCGGGGAAGTCGATCGCGCTGGTCGGTCCGTCGGGCGGCGGAAAGAGCACGCTGATCGGCCTCGTCGCGGCGTTCCAGCGGCCTACCGAGGGGGCCCTCTACATCGACGGCAAGCCGCTCGACGACTTGCGCCTCGGCGACTACCGCAGGTTCATCGGCATCGTCCCGCAGGACTCGTTCCTCTTCGCCGACTCCATCTACGACAACATCGCCATGGGCAACCCGCGCGCGACGCGCGAGGAGGTGCTGCGCGCGGCGCGCATCGCCCACGTCGACGAGTTCGCGGAGCGCTTCGACGACGGCTACGCCACGATCGTCGGCGAGCGCGGCGTGAAGCTCTCGGGCGGACAGAAGCAGCGCGTGGCCATCGCCCGCGCCATCGTCGCCAACCCGCGCATCCTCATCCTCGACGAGGCCACGTCGTCGCTCGACAGCGAGAGCGAGGCCCTGATCCAGGACGGCCTGAACGCGCTGATGAAGGGACGGACGACGTTCGTCATCGCCCATCGCCTCTCCACGATCCGCAATGCCGACCAGATCGTCGTCATCGAGGACGGGCGCGTCCTCGAGCGCGGCACGCACGACGAACTGATGGAGCTGGGCGGGCGGTACCGGGCCCTGTACGAGAAGCAGTACGGGATCGCCATCAACCGGTTCGTGAATCCGGGGGAGGAGCTGCGAGATTTGGCGGTGACGGGCTAGCTAGCTAGGTGACAGGGAACAGGTGCCGGAAACCATCTGTCACCTGTCGCCTGTCACCCGTCCCCTACGACTTCAGCTCCACATTCCAGTACGCCTCATCCAGAAAGTTCTTCCAGATGTCGGGGAACGTCCGTCCCTGCAGCCGGTGCAGCGGATGCCACTTCGGGCGCACCGGCTGGCGGATCAGCTTCATGTGATCGGACTCGCTGAGGAGCTTGTTCCCCTTGCGCACGTTGCACGGCAGGCAGGCGCAGACGACGTTCTCCCACGTCGACTTCCCGCCGCGGGAGATCGGCACGACGTGGTCGAGCGACAGCTCCGACGACGCGAACTTCTTCCCGCAGTACTGGCAGCGGTTGCCGTCGCGCAGATAGATGTTGCCGCGCGAGAACTTCACCTCCTGGCGGGGCAGGCGGTCGAAGGCCAGCAGCTGCACGACGTGCGGGATCTTGATGTTGCGGCTCGGCGTGCGCACGTAATGGTCGTCCGGCTGGACAGGGATGTCGGCCCAGTTCTCGAAGTCGTACGTGCGGTACTCGGAGTCGACGGCGCGGACCTGGCCCTTGTAGAGCAGAGTGAACGCACGACGGACAGAGGTGATCTGCACCGCCTGGAAAACCCTGTTCAGCACAAGCACGTGGCCGTCGAGCATAAAGTTATCCACCCGTAACACCCAGCGCGACGGCGCGCTTCCGTGCCCGCTCGCAATCTGAGGCCGGTCGCGGCCATAATAGCGCCCCCGTGTTGAAAAAAGCCAAGCTTTGAGAGATAGTTAGCGGCAAGACGAATCCGAATTCGGCTCTGCGGAGCGCGTTCTGGGTGTGGTTTCGGGAGGCATGTATGCGCGTTTTCTCACGGATCGTTCTCGTTGCAGTGACCGCCGCGGTGCACCTCGCGCCTGCGGCAATCGCCAGCCACCTTCAGGCTGACTGCCCGCTGCAACTGGTGGCGGTCAACCCGCCGTCGAGCGCGTTCTACACGTCGCCGCACGGCGTTTTCCGATTCGGCTCGCAGGTCTTCGCGCTGCGCGGGCAGACGCTGACGACCTACACGGTCACGGACCTGGGCGACCTCACCGTGGCCCGCGAGGACTTCGTCGGCGCCCTCGGCGCGCGCGAGGACAACGGCGGCGTGACCTTCAACGCCGGCTTCATGTACATCAGCTCCGAGGCCGGGCTGGAGGTGCTCGACCTCCGCGGCGTCCGCCCCGGCGGCAACCCGCCCATCCTCGTCTCGCGCATGGCCGGCCTGCACTACCGGCGCATGGCCGTCAGTCCGAACAACATCCTGGCCGCCGTCTACCCCGGCACCTGTCTCTTATACACATCTGACGCTGCCGACGAGTTGTGGTGGGTGTTGTTCTGGGGGGGGGGGGGGGGCTTTGTTTGGGGGGGGGGGGGGGGGGGGGGGGGGGGGGGGGGGGGGGGGG
>JBKOUP010000335.1:0-9896 GCA_046723495.1 Acidobacteriota bacterium | reverse complement strand
GTGCTGCGGATGGCCACGCGCGGCACGATCGAGCCGGGCGCGCGCGCCGATCTGGTGCTGCTGGCGAAGAATCCGCTGGAGGACATTCGGAACACGCGGAGTATCGTTTCCGTAATCAAGCGCGGCACAATCGTCAGGGGACAGGGCACAGGGAACAGGTCACAGGTGGCGCCGTCGCGACGACCACCGCCTGTCCCCCGTCCCCTGTCCCCTGTCCCCTCGGTCACGCCATGAATCGCCTCAGTCGCTCCGACTGGATCTTCATCGCCGTCTGCGTCGCGGTCGCGGCGCTCTCGGTGTTCGTCGTCCTCAGCTTCTTCACGCGCGTTTTCCCCGAGGCATCGATCGACTTTCGCTACGACCGCGACTCGTCGCGCACGATCGCCGAGCCGCTCGTCGCCGCGCAGGTGCGAGGGATGAAGCACACCGCGGTCTTCGACGGCGACGACCGCGCCAAGATCTTCCTCGAGCGCACCCTCGGCCTGGCGAACGCAACGCCGGTCATGCGCAGGGACGTGCGCCTCTGGTGGTGGCATCACCGCTGGTTCCGGCCATTGCAGGAAGAGGAATTCGCCGTCGACGTCGCGCCGACGGGCGAGATCGTCGGCTACGACGACACCGTCCCCGAGGCGCGGGTCCTGCCGTCGCCCGACGTCGGCGGCGCGCGCGCGATCGCCGAGGGGTTCCTGGCCAAGGCGCGCGTCAACCTCGGCGACTTGCAGCTCGTCGCTCAGAGCGAGCGCCGCCTGCCGGGCCGCATGCAGCGCATCTTCACGTGGGAATCGCAGTCGATCCATCCCGCCGGCACGCAGTACCGGCACGTCGTCACCGTCGACGGCGACCGCGTCGGCAGCTACCGCCAGCGGCTGCGCGTGCCGGACGCCTGGTCGCGCTCGTACGAAGAGCTGCGCTCGAAGAACGCGCTGGCGGGGACGATCGACTTCGTTTTCCTGGCCATCACCATGATCTGCATCGTGGCCGTCTTCATCGTCCGCCTGCTGCGCGGCGACGTGAAGGTGCGCTTCGTCCTCGGCATCTTCGTCGTGACGGTGATCCTCGTCGCCGGCGTCGGGCTGAACTCCTTCCCCATCGCCCTGGCCGGCTACGCCACGACGTCGTCGTACACCGCGTTCATCGCCCGTTTCATCACCCTCGGCGCGCTGCTGCCCGGCGTCGGCTACGGCATGCTCCTCGTCGTCGTCGCCGGCGCGGGCGAGGTGCTCTACCGCGAGCGCCTGCCGCGGCACCTGGCCCTCCCGCGGCTCTGGACGCCGCGCGCGCTCGCCTCGCGCCGCGTCTTCCGCTCTTTGGTCCTCGGCTACACGCTCGTGGCGCTCTTCCTCGGATACCAGGTCGCGTTCTATCTCATCGCCGACAAGTTCGGGGCCTGGTCGCCGGCCGAGGTGCCGTACGACTCGATGCTCAACACCGCCTTCCCGTGGGTGGCGGTGCTCTTCGCCGGATTTTTTCCCGCGCTGAGCGAAGAGTTCATGTCGCGCGCCTTCTCGATCCCGTTCTTCGAGAAAATCTTCCGCTCGCGCGTGGCGGCCGTCGTCATCGCCGCGTTCATCTGGGGCTTCGGCCACTCGACCTATCCGAACCAGCCCTTCTTCATCCGCGGCCTCGAGGTCGGCATCGCCGGCTGCATCCTCGGCGTGCTGTTCTATCGATTTGGTTTGTTGCCACTGCTCATCTGGCACTACACCGTCGACGCCCTCTACACCGCGCTGCTGCTGCTGCGCTCCGGCAACCATTACTACGTCGTCTCCGGCGCACTGTCGTCGCTCGTCTTCGCCATCCCGATGCTCGCCTCGATCGTGCTGTACGTCCGCAACCGCGGCTTCGTCCCCGACGATGATTTGTCGAACGCGACGCTGCCGGTATCGCCGCCGCCGGAGCGGCCGGCACCGGTGCGCGAAGAGGTGCCGCTGCCCGAGCCGATGCGCGTGACGCCGGCGCGCGCGCTGCTCTGCGCGGGTGCGATCATCGTCGCGGCTGTGCTGATCTGGCAACGACCAGCGAGCATTGACGACGTCATCGACTATCGCACCACCGTCGAGCAGGCCCAGAAGCACTTCGCTAGCGCCGGCTGGCACGTCGTCGTCCAGCCGCAGGAGGCCTTCCGCAACTGGGCGCGCGAGTCGCCGCGCGAGGACGGCGGCTCCCCCGACGGCTTCGACACCACCGCCGCCGAGTACCTCCTCCGCCACGGCCTCTCGATGCAGAAACTCGTCGGCGTGATGCGCACGCGCATCGAGGCCGCCACGTGGATGGTGCGCGCCTACAAGCCGGGGCAGAAAGAGGAGCACTTCGTCGAAGTCGATCCGCGCACCGGCCGCGCCATCGGCTACCACAAGTACCAGAGCGAGACGAATCCCGGCGCGCGGCTCGACCAGGCGCCGGCGCTGGCGATCGCGCGCGCCGCGTTCGCGCGCTACGGCATCGACGCGAACGCCTTCGACGTCAAGGAAGCGCTCGCCTTCCAGCAGCCCAACCGCCGCGACTGGCTCTTCCACTTCGAGGAGCGGCAGCCGCTCGCCGCCGACGGCCACCGCCGCATCAGCGTGCGCGTGGCCGGCGCCGAGGTCACGCAGTTCACGACCACGATCAAGATCCCCGACAGCGTCTACCGCGAAGAGGCGAAAGAGACGCTGCTCAACGTCGCCCTCGGCCTCGTGCGCCTCGGCGCGGCGCTGCTCGTCCTCGCCCTGATCATCGCCGGCTTCGTCATCGCCGCGCGCCGAGGGCACTTCCCGTGGCGGCGTGCGCTGCGCTGGACCCTCGTCCTCGCCGTCATCCCCATCGCCAACGCCGCCGTGCACTGGCCGCTATCGCTCTTCGACTACCAGACCAGCGAAGCGTGGCAGACCTTCATCTCCATGAACCTCGTGCGGACGATCTTCGGCGTCGGCCTCCGCCTCGGCGTCCTCTTCCTGGCCATCGCCGGCCTCGACATCGCCTACCCGCACGCGCTGGAGCTGCGCACGCGCGCGGCGCGGGCACGCGTCGGGCGCGCGGCGCTGGCGGCGGCGCTGACGGCGCTGGCCATCATGTCGATCGCGCGCGTGGCCGCGGCGATGATCGAGCAGCAGTTCCCGTCGACGATGAGCGTCGACACGCTGCACGTGCCGGAGTCGGTGGCGCTGCCGCTGCCGTCGCTCTGGGCCATCGGCAACGCGCTCGTGACGGCGATCGCCGTCGCCGCCGCGGCCGGGCTGTTCATCTACGCGCTTCGTTCCATCGGCCGCGTGCCCTGGCTGCCGGATGTCCTCGGCGTGGCGCTCCTGTTCTGCCTCACCCTCGACTCCAGCGTCACCGCCAAGCAGCTCCCGTCGACGATCGGCGGCACGCTCGTGGCCGCGCTGCTGGTCTGGGCGCTCGTCCGCTTCGTTCTCGGCGCGAATCTCGTCGCCTATCCGCTGGCGATTTTCATCGGCCAGCTCCTTCTCGGCGGGGCGGCGCTGATGCAGAATCACCGCATCGACTTGATAATCAACGGTGTCGTCCTACTCGTCGCGGCGATTGCCGCCGCGCTGTGGGCCGCGCTGCCGCGGGAGCCGCGCCTTGCCTGAGTCGTGGTCCACGCGCTGGCTGCGCTGGAAGCTGAAGCTCTTTCCGGCGTGGCGTGGCACCGGCGCGACCGTCACCTACATCGCCGGCGATCTTCGCGAGCTCCGCGTGAAGCTGCCGCTGTCGTGGCGGACGCGGAACTACGTCGGCACGATCTTCGGCGGCAGCCTCTATGCCGCGGTCGATCCGTGGTACATGATCCTGCTGATCCGCATCCTCGGCCGCGACTACGTCGTCTGGGACAAGGCCGCGTCGATCCGTTTCCGCAAGCCGGGCCGGTCGACGCTCTACGCCACGTTCAAAGTCGACGACGCCGAGCTCGAGGCCATCCGCGCCGCCACCGCGGGCGGGCAGCCGGTCGACCGCGTCTACAACGTAGATTTAATGGATGCGGACGGCGTCGTGCACGCCTCGGTCGAGAAGGTCATCTACATCCGGCGCAAATAACCCAAGTGCGCTCTGTCACAATCTCACGTGATGAGCCGGCTTCGATGCCCTCGGAGCGTCCTCCAGAATTCGACCGCACGATCACTACGTTGGAGCAACGCGTGAAACTTGGAATCGACGGCTTTCACTATCGCGACCTTTACGACCACCAGCGCCTCGGCGACCTGACCCTCGCTTTCGACCGCACCGTCGAGCGCAACGACGCCGCGCTGTTCGGCCGATTCGACAGCTACCGCTTCGCCATGCAGAGCGGCATCGCCCACGGCGGGCTCAGCGAGCCGGAGGAGTCGGCGCTGCTCATCGACCTGAGCCGCCATCTGGCCGCGTTCCTCGGCCAGCTCTTCCACACCGACCAGACGCCGGTGAAGTCGCGCACCGGCCGCGACAACCAGGTCGCGCGCTTCAAGAAAGAGTTCGTGGCCAAGCGCGTAGCGAAGGTGCAGAACGTCGCCGCCGACACCGAGCGCCTCACCCCCGCGGTCGACGCGCTCATCCGCACGATCGCCGGCACTCAGGAGCGCGACTTCGAATACGTGCTCTCCGTCACCGCGAACCGACTCCTCGACTTCGAGCGCGAGTACCCGCGCGGCGCCACGCGCGCGGCCACGCCGTCCGAGCAGACGCGCGCGGCGCTCGACCAGCTCCGCGACGCGCTGCGCCTGAGCGGCGCGGCATTCCCCGAGATCGTCACGCATCCCGAGCGCGCCGACTCCCCCGAGGCGCTCGGCCGCGAGGCCGCGGCGGTCCATGCGCTGACGGACGTCCTCATCGACTGGACCGCGGCGGAGTGGAAAGCCGGACGCTTCAAGGATTGGACGTCGTTCCGCCTGCCGAAGCCGGTCGCGTTCGACAAGCTCGTCGAGACGGTGCCGGTCGACAAGCTCCGCATCGTCGGCCCCGAGGAGCACTACCGCCGTCGCGACGGCTTCAAGCTCACCGACAACCGCTACACCACGCGCGAAGTCACCGACGAAGCGAACTACTGCATCTTCTGCCACGAGCGGAAGAAGGACTCGTGCAACCACGGCTTCACCGAGAAGGACGGCAAGTACAAGCCGAATCCGCTCGGCGTGCCGCTGAACGGCTGCCCGCTCGACGAGCGCATCGGCGAGATGAACGTGCTGCGCGCCGAGGGCGACGCCATCGCCGGGCTGGCCATGGTCATGATCGACAACCCCATGGTGCCGGGCACCGGCCACCGCATCTGCAACGACTGCATGAAGGCCTGCATCTACCAGAAGCAGGACCCGGTCAACATTCCCCAGATCGAGACGGGGATGCTGACGGACGTGCTGTTCCTCCCGTACGGCTTCGAGATCTATTCGCTGCTGACGCGCTGGAACCCGCTCAACGTCCGCCGCCCGATCGCGCTCCCGTACAACGGCAAGAACGTGCTCGTCGTCGGGCTCGGGCCCGCCGGCTACACGCTCGCGCACTTCCTCGCCAACGAAGGCTTCGGCGTCGTGGCCATCGACGGGCTGAAGATCGAGCCGCTCGATGCGAAGTGGCTCACCGAGCCGGTCGCCGACGCGCGCGTGCTCTGGAAGGAGCTCGACGAGCGCATCCTGGCGGGCTTCGGCGGCGTGTCGGAGTACGGCATCACCGTCCGCTGGGATAAGAACTTTCTCAACGTCATCCGCATCGCCCTGGAGCGGCGCAGGAATGTCCGCTTCTACGGCGGCGTGCGCTTCGGCGGGACGCTGACGATCGAGGACGCCTTCGACCGCCTCGGCTTCGACCACATCGCCATCGCCGCGGGCGCGGGCTCGCCGACGATCGTGCGCATGAAGAACAACCTCGTCCGCGGCATGCGCCAGGCCTCGGATTTCCTCATGGCCCTGCAGCTCACCGGCGCGGCGAAGAAGAACTCGATGGCCAACCTGCAGGTGCGCCTGCCGGCCGTCGTCATCGGCGGCGGCCTGACCGCGATCGACACGGCCACGGAGCTCTTCGCCTATTACCCGGTGCAGGTGGAGAAGGCGCTGCATCGCTACGAGAAGCTCTGCACCGACTTCGGCGAGACGAAGGTCCGCGCCGGATACGACGCCGAGGAGTTGGGCGTGCTCGACGAGTTCCTCGAGCACGGCCGGGCCATCCGCGCGGAGCGCAAGCGCGCCGCGGCCGCCGGCGAGAAGCCGAACTTCGTCCCCCTCGTCCGCGCCTGGGGCGGCGCCACGATCGCCTACCGCAAGTCGATGCTCGACTCGCCGGCCTATCGCCTCAATCACGAGGAGATCATCAAGTCGCTCGAAGAGGGCATCTCGTACGCCGAGTGCCTCTCGCCGGTGGAGGCAGTGGCCGACGAGTTCGGACACGTGAAGTCGATGATCTTCGAGAAACAGTCGAACGAAGACGGGAAGTGGAAGGACACCGGCGAGATCGTGGAGCTGCCGGCGCGCTCGGTGATGATCGCGGCGGGCACGAGCCCGAACGTGATCTACGAAAAGGAGCACCCGAACACGTTCCGGCTCGACAAGTGGAAGCAGTTCTTCCAGGCCCACGCGGTGTCGAACAACGAGCTGATCGAAGTCGACCCCGCGCACGAGCAGGGCTTCTTCACGTCGTATCAGCACCCGTCGGAGAAGTCGAAGCTGGTCACGTTCTACGGCGACAACCATCCGCGCTACGCCGGCAACGTGGTGAAGGCCATGGCCTCGGCGAAGGACGGCTACCCGCACGTGGTCGAGCTCTTCGCGCGCGAGCTGATGTCGCTCGACCGCGACGCCGGCGCGCAGTCGAAGCGCGACGCGCAGTGGCGCGATCTCTCCCGCCGCCTCGACGACGGCCTCCTGCCGCAGGTGCACGCGGTGAACCGGCTGACGCCGACGATCGTGGAGGTCGTCGTGCGCGCGCCCTTCGCCGCGCGGAACTTCGTCCCCGGCCAGTTCTTCCGCCTCCAGAACATCGAGGCCTCGGTGCCGGAGATCGACGGCACGAAGATGACGATGGAGGGGCTCGCCCTGACCGGCGCCTGGACCGATCCGGAGCGCGGCCTGCTGTCGCTGATCATCCTGGAGATGGGCGGCTCCTCGCGCCAGTGCGCGAATCTCAAGCCGGGCGAGCGCGTCGTGGTCATGGGCCCGACCGGCGCGCCGACGGAGATCCCGAAGAACGAGACGGTGCTCCTCGCCGGCGGCGGCCTGGGCAACGCCGTGCTCTTCTCGATCGCCAAGGCCCTCAAGGAGAACGGCAACAAGGTCGTCTACTTCGCCGGCTACAAGAAGGCCGAGGACGTGTTCAAGCGCGACGAGATCGAGGCGGCCACGGATCAGGTGATCTGGTCGGTCGACGCCGGCGAACCGATCGCCCCGCGCCGCCGCCAGGACCTCGGCTTCGTCGGCAACATCGTGCAGTCGATGCTGTGGTACGCGTCGTCGGCGTCGCCGCTGTTCAACCTGCGCGACGTGAGCCGAATCATCGCCATCGGCTCCGACGGGATGATGCGCGCGGTGAGGGACGCGCGCCACGGCGTGCTCGCGCCGTACCTGGCCGAGGAGCACGTCGGCATCGGCTCGATCAACTCCCCGATGCAGTGCATGATGAAGCAGGTCTGCGCACAGTGTCTGCAGCGCCACGTCGACCCGAAGACGCAGAAGGAGACGTTCGTCTTCTCCTGCTTCAACCAGGACCAGCACCTCGACCACGTCGACTTCACGAACCTCCGCGCGAGACTGCGCCAGAACACGGTGCTGGAGAAGCTGACGAACCTCTGGCTGACCCGGCTGCTGACGAAGGAACGGGAGGCGTTCGCCGAGGTAGGATGATCGCACCCGCACTCGAAATTTCGGTACTCGCTCAAGGCGGGTTCGAAGAACTTTCACCTGACACCGCGCAGGTGCATCAGCTCTTACGTCAGCTCGAAGCGGGCGAAATATGCGAGCTCAGCGTGCATTCGGTCGACCAGCTCATTCAGTATCCGATCATGCACATCGATTGGCATCGGGACGCGGGTTTCGTGGTCATGGTCTTCGAAACGCCGGAGTCAGACGGCTTCTATCCGATCACCGGCACGAAAACGGGTAAACCAAAAGTTGAGATCGAATTGGGCGGCCAGGCACTCGAAAGGTGGCCGCGCGAGTTGTTCGTGCCGCCTGAAACCGCAGCCGCTGTCTTCGAAACCTTCATTAAAACGGGCCGCCAAGATCCTTCGGTCACATGGGTCGCGAATGACGCTTTCGCTCGTGAGATCCTCTGGGAGCTAAAGCAGTAAGGTCTACAATCCCGCCCATGGCAGTCCTCCCGCCCGACACCGGCGAGCTCGTCCTGCGGCTGCTCGCGGCCACCGTCTTCGGCGGCGGCGTCGGCATTGACCGCGAGGTCCGCGGCAAGCCGGCCGGGATGCGCACGCATGCGCTCGTGTCGCTCGGCGCGGCGCTCGTCACCGTCGTCGTCGTGCGCGTGATGCCGCCGAATTACGAGCACGTCGACGCCGTCAGCCGCGTCATCCAGGGCATCATCGCCGGCGTCGGCTTCCTCGGCGGCGGGGCGATCCTGAAGTCGGCCGACGGTGTGCACGGACTCACCACCGCCGCCTCCATCTGGTTCGTGGCCGCGCTCGGGGCGGCGTGCGGCACGGGGCAGTGGGTCGCCGCGCTCGTCGCCGTCGCCTTCGCTTTTCTCATCCTCATCGGCGGGCTCGCCGCAGAAAAGATCATGCGGCGGATCTTCGGCCAGCACGAGCCTTAGCCTAGCGGCCGAGCCGCCCCTGCTCCACCATCAGGCAGCGGTCCTGAACGACTTTGATTCCCGCCTCGGCCAACCTCTGCGCCGCCTCGTCGTTGCGAATGCCCAGCTGGAACCAGACGTACTTCGGCTTCTTCGCCACGATGTCGTCGACGTGCTGCGGGATGTCGCTCGGGCGGCGGAAGACATTGACCATGTCCACCGCCTCGTCGATGTCGGCGACCTTGCGGAACACCTTCTTGCCGAGGATCTCCGTCACCTCAGGGTAGTAAACGGGAACAGGGATCACGTTGTACCCCGCGGCGGCCATGTGCGCGGGCACGTAGTGCGCGGCCTGGTCGCCGTGCGACTCCGGTTTGATCCCCAGCACCGCGATCGTCTTGGTGTCGCGGAGCATCTGCCGGATGCCCGCGGCGTCATTGATGAGGTTGGATTTCCAATCAGCCATAGCAGCGCGAGCTTAACAAATCGTACATAGGACACCGGAATAACATTCAGGATCGGTCCGCTTTTTTCGGCCATCGGAGACAAGCGATCTATGCGCCGCCTGGTTGTTTTTGCCGTTGCTTCATTCCTTTCGACTCTCGCCTTTGCTGACGGCGTCACCCACAGCTATCTCGTCGGAACTCGACAGCGCGCGCCGCGCTCCGTGGAGCACCTACGGGAC
The DNA here is from genome assembly GCA_046723495.1 of Acidobacteriota bacterium. Classification (GTDB taxonomy): domain Bacteria; phylum Acidobacteriota; class Thermoanaerobaculia; order Gp7-AA8; family Gp7-AA8; genus DATDFB01. Next base: position 529 of record JBKOUP010000335.1, on the reverse strand, counting down.
GACGACAACTTCACGCCCGGGCGCAACATCGAGACCTTCGACATCGTCGACGCCTACCGCGCCGACCTCACCGACGACGAGGCCATGGCCCTGCGGAAATCGCCCGAGGTCCGCTATGTCGAGCCCGACCTCGTCCTGCACGCTTTCGGCATTCGCAGCGGTCAGATCGCCACGAACCAGCTGCGCAATCCGAACGGCCAGACCCTTCCTTACGGTGTGAAGATGGTCGACGCGCCCACCGTCTGGAAGCACACGCATGGCGAAGGCGTCAACGTTGCCGTTCTCGACACCGGCATCGACCTCACCCATCCCGATCTCAAAGCCGCGTACGCGGGGGGATACAACACTTTCTTCAGTAGCAGCAACTCGCTCGAGACGCAGTCGCCCGTCGACGACGAGGGTCACGGCACCCACGTCGCCGGGACCATCGCGGCGACCGACAACGACCTCGGCGTCGTCGGTGTCGCGCCCGGCGTGAATCTCTGGATCGTGCGGGTCATGCACTCCGACGGCAACGGCAGCGCCAGCG
>JBKOUP010000303.1:0-13481 GCA_046723495.1 Acidobacteriota bacterium | reverse complement strand
GTCTGGGTTCGCGCTGCGGAGCATGTCCTACGGAGCTGAATGCAGACTCGCGAGGCCTAACGTCCCTCACAAGCTACCAAAAGCCGCTGGTCCCGTGGCCCGGGAGCCGAGCCGCCGCGGGCGGCTCGGCCAGCACGCGCGGCACGTGAGGCGGCTTTTGCAGCTTCGAGTGAGTGCGTTAGCCCGTTTCCGGCCAGATATGCCGATTCTGACATATACTCGTCGCCATGCTGCCGCCGAAGCCCATCGTCTGGCTGCACGGTGAAGTAAAGTCGCCACCGTTTTCGCACGAAGCGAGAATCGAAGCGGGATTTCTGCTGCGGCGATTGCAAAACGCGCGGATTGTTTATCCCTTAGCCTCTGACGCGGTAGTGATTCTCGAGGTTTTCAGCAAGAAGACTCAGACTCTGCCCAGGCCGATTGCGGGTGCAGCGAGACGGCGCTTACGCGATTACCAGCGAGTAACCAAAGGAGAGTGAATGAAAGCCGAAAAGCAGAAACGCCTTGAGAATGCCGGTTGGCGTGTAGGCGATGCGCGGGATTTTCTCGGGTTGAGCGACGACGAGGCTCAGTTCGTAGACATTAAACTGGCTTTAGCGCGGCGGCTTCGTGAACTTCGAGAGAAGCGAAAGTGGACCCAGGCAGACTTGGCGAAGCGCATGGGCTCAAGCCAGTCCCGCGTAGCGAAGATGGAAGCCGCGGATCCGACCGTGAGCGTTGATCTTTTGGTCCGCTCCCTTCTCGTGATCGGTGCCGATCGCCGGGAACTTGGAAGAATCGTGGGATCACGAACGCGCTGAACGGCAGCCGCCGGATCACCGATGTGGCGAAACTCCGAAGCGCCTTTCGCGAACGTGCTGAACAGCCGCGATCTCTTTGCGAAAGGCTTTTGCGAGTTGCGATCCGGCGATCGCGACACGTGCGTGAAGATATGAGAGATGTGCATTCAGCTCGTCAAGCGACATTCGTGAGAGCTCGGCGTCAGTCTTCGGTTTTCGCGCTGCCCGTGACACAGACTCATTGTAAGTCCGAGATTCATGTGCAAGCGATCCGCGCGCGCAAGCCGTCCTTGACCTCGGGCGGCACTTTCGTCCAGTCGAATTCGAAGCTCTGCGGCGGCAGCTCCCACGTGTGATCGCGCAGCAGCACGACGGCGAAGACGGCCATGAAGTACGTGGCGAAGTCGAGGCCGGGGCAGCGATGGCCGGTCACCGGCCCGGCGCCCTGCGGCGCGAAGGCGTGCTCGTGGCGGCGGTCCTCGGCGCGCGCGGGCGAGAAGCGGTCGGGATCGAAGCGCCGCGGATCGTCGTACACGCCGTACGCGCCGTGGCTCGGATTCACCGCCCACAGCACCATCCATCCCGCCGGCACGGCCAGGCCGTCGAGCTCGAACGCCGTTTTGCTCTTGCCGAAGACGAAGGGCACGATCGGCGCGAGGCGCTTGACCTCGTTCACGACCTGCAGCAGGTAGTGCATCGAGGCCAGCGACTCCAGCGTCAGCGGACCGCGCGGCACCTCTCCGATGCGCGCGCGGACCTCGGGGTGATCGGTGAGCGCGCGCACGAGGGCGACGAGAAGGCCGTAGACGATGAAGCCGGCCACGACGATGTGGTGCAGCTCGAGGGCGAGGTCGTCGTCGCTGATGCTCGTTCCCGCCGCGGCGAGGATGCGGGAAAGGCCGTCGTCCGCCGGTTTCGCGCGGCGCTCGCGCACGACGCGGCGCAGCACGGTGAGGATGCGATCGCGCGCCTTCAAGGCGTTGCGATATGGCGTGCCGGGGAAGTTGATCGGCAACGTCGCGAAGCCGCGCGTGAGGACGTCGTAGTCGGCGCGCAGCCGGTTCATCTCCTCGCCCGGCGCGAGGCCGGCGATGGTCGTGCAGATGACCTCGATCGACAGACTCTTCAGCTCGTCGAGCCAGCGGATCTCGCCCGCCCCCGACCACTTCGCGAAGGAGCGCTCGATCGTGCTCTCGATCGACGGCAGGTACGCGGCCAGCGCCTCGCGCGTGAAGGCCTGCAGCACGACGCGCTTGCGCGCCGCGTGGACGTCGCCGTCGAGCAGCGGCAGGCTGCGCCCGCCGAAGAGCTCCTGCACATGCGGCGGCATCGAGCCTTCGCGCATGACGACGCTGCCGTCGATGAAGCGCGCCGCCGCCTCGGGGCCGGCCAGGACGATCGTGTTCCGCCCCAGAACCTTCGTGCGGAAGATGCGCCCGTGCACGGCCAGGCGCTCCTCGACGAAGCGAAACGGATTCTTCGCGAAGGCGAGCGTCTCGCCGAGCAGCGGAAGCCCGCCGCGGCCGGGAGGAAGCGGAGCGGTGCTCATGTCGTGAAGAGGATGCTACAGCAGGTCAGCGCGCCCTCGGCCTTGGCGAGCTCGCTCATGTCGATCGCCGTGACCGCGCCGAGCCTCGCGTTCGTCCTCGGAAACACGCTCGCGCAGAGCAGCGTGTCGCCGGCGAGCAGCGCGTTCGCGGCGTAGGGCTCGGCGGGATCGACGTCGACGACCTCGCAGTCGAAGAGGGCGCGGTCGATCCAGTCGGGATTGATCAGGACCTTGCCGGCGCCGACGCGCGTGGCCGCCGATTTCAGGTGCAGACAGCGCGTGACCTCGGCGGTCTTGACGATGTAGCCGTACGCTTCCAGAAACTCGCGGAGCTGCCGCGCCCCCTCGGCGTTCGTGCGCGCGGAGAGGCCGATGACGACGGTCTCGCCGAGCTGCAGGACGTCGCCGCCATCGAGCGTGCCCGGCTCGGCGATCTCGACGACGTCGCGGTAGGCGCGCATGGCCTCGGCCACGCTGGTCGTCTCGGCGCGTCGCGACGCCGCGCCCGGCCGCGCGATCACCGCGAGCTCGTCGGTGACGACGGCCGCGTCCTCGACGAAGACGGAGTCGGGCTTGTCGTCGAGCGGCGGCAATCGCAGCAGCGTGCAGCCGGCCGCTTCGAGCGCCGCCTCGTACGCGGCGTGCTGCGCGCGCGCCTTGCCGAGGTCGATCGGCTGGCGATCGACGTGCGTCAGCTCGCAGTCGTTGATCGTCGACGGCACGGCCCGCGTCACTGCGAACAGCATCGCGCCTCGCCTTCGTCGTCGTGCCGCATCGTCGGGAACCCGAGCTCCGCCGCCATCGTTCGCCACATCTCCTGGAAGTCGCGGCGCGGATGATGCGGAAGGCTGATGCCCTTGGTATAGAACCAGACGTGGAGCATCTCCGCCGCCCACGCCGCCGACATCAGCTCGGCGCCGTTGGCGGCCTCGGTGCGCAGCGGCCGCATTCCCTTGGCCTCGCCGAAGAAATCAGGATTGAGGACGACGAAGTACGACTTCACCCTTGCGTGATCGCCGGCCGAGGCCAGCGTGGCGATGCCGGGCTCCGGCGCGCTGCCGGCGCTCTGGTCGTTGCCGTCCTCGAGCACGATGACGTCGTACTCCTTCCCCGCCAGCGCGTTGATGAGCAGCCGCCCGTGCTCCGTGGCCGCCCAGCGCGCCAGGCCCGCACGCGTCTCGGCAGTGATGTGCCGCGCCTGGCGCGCGGTGAACTGCGGCGCGGGATCGAAGCGCACCGGCTCGCCGGCGAGGAGGATGGCGAAGACGAGGTGGATCACGCCGCCACTCTAGCGCCACTCGCTGTGAAGGATTCCATAGACTTCGACGTCGACGAACTCGTCCCACTTCTTCTCGTGCTGGCGCATGGTGCCCTCGTGCTTCATGCCGATCTTCTGCAGCACGCGCCCCGAGGCGGGGTTGCGCGTGAAGTGGTAGGCGAAGATGCGATGCAGGCCGAGGCTCTCGAAGCCCCAAGTGAGCACGGCGCGCGCGGCCTCGGTGACGTAGCCGCGATTCCAGTACGGGACGCCGATCCAGTATCCGATCTCGCCGCGCCCGTGCTCGGGCTGCGCTTCGAGGCCGATGGCGCCGGCCACGTCGCCGCCGTCGAGGAGGGTGATGGCGAAGACGTGGTTGTTCGCCGACCGCGGCTGCGAGGCGATCCACTCCGCCGCCGCCCCCTCGGGGTACGGATGCGGGATGAGCAGTGTGTTCTCGGCGATCTCGTAGGCCGCGGCGAGGCGCTGCACGGCCGGCGCGTCGTCGAGCGTGAAGGGACGGAGGAGGAGGCGGTCGGTGGCGAGCTGCATGTCAGCCGGGTTGCTCGAAGTAGCGCGCCAGCGCAGTGAGGACGATCCGGCTGGCCTCGACGTACGCCGCCAGGCCCGTGTTCCAGTTCGCCGAACCGGTCCAGTTGTAGAGCAACGCGAACGACGCAGGAGGTTTCACGTCAATCGAAGCATTGACGACCAACTCGCCCGCCAAGGCCATCGCGTGCTGGCCATTGTGGTCTGCGCTGCCGCCCTTCATGTAACAGACCGTGTGCGCGGGGACGACATGCGGAATCGCATCGGCCATCGACAGAATGCGCATGAACTGACGCACGGTTTCCTCCGCTCGAAAGTGTTTTCCAACGAGAGCGTCAAAGTAGAAGTCGGCGAACGCATCGGCCGTGCAGGTCATCGTTTGCTTGTCGTTGATGAGAGTCGTCGACGGCGAAGAGTCCAAGTACTCGACAAAGCTCTTCGTGCTGTCGGGGATCCGCACGGAGCGTTCGTCCAGGCCAGCCTGGTCCCGCATGAAGCTGCGCACTTTGTCGACGCCCACATGCTTCATGAGGATGTCGGTCGCGGTGTTGTCGCTGTGGGCGATCATCGCTTCGAGAAGGGCGAGTGCGGTCGTGGTCCCTGTCAGATGCTCGAAGACCTTGCTGCCCTGGGTTTGATCGGCGGCACCGACGGTAAGCACTTCCTCGAGCGCAGCCTCGAGTTTGACATGAGCGATTCCCTCGTCCTTTTGGCCGGGGAGCTCTCCCAGCTCGGCGTAGTGCAGGTATGCCGCGAGAACGAAGACTTTGAAGGAACTGGCACAGAACAGCACCGTATCGGCGTTTGACCGAAAGTTGATTCCATACGCATAGATCCGGTAAGCGGTCTTACCGTTGGGCAGTTTCGCGAATTCATTGAGGGCAGCCTGGACGTCGGCTCGCGCGTTCATTGCGTTAGAGTAACGCGAACGCGCGTGCCGGCCGATGTCCTGCACAAGCCGTCATCCTGAGCGAAGCGAAGGATCTCAAAATGCGACGCTCTCGGCATTCGGAGATGCTTCGCCGTCCCTTCGGCTTCGCTCAGGGCATGCTTCGCGGCTCAGCATGACGACGATCGCGACTTGCGCAGAGGTTCCTTAGCGGCCGAGGGCCGTGTGAATCGTCCGGGCCAGCTCGGTCATCTCGAACGGCTTCTGCAGAAACGCGAGCTCGCCCGCTCGGACGCCGCGGTCGATCATCTCGGGGGCGGTCTAGCCGGAGATCAGGATCGCGCGCACGTCCGGCGAGCGTTCGCGGAGGCGGCGGACGAACTCGATCCCCGGCATGCCCGGGAGCATGCAGTCGGTGACGTGGGCGACGCCGACTCCGGCCCGCTCGAAGGTGGCCTGAAAGCGCTCCTGCATCTCCCGCAGCTGCTCTTCGGCTGCTTTCATGGCCCCGCGATCAAAGAAATGCCCGCCGCAAACGGCGCACCGGTCAGCAAGACGTCGAGGACGACGTCGTATGGACGCTCAGTATCGCGGGCGACGCCGATCCGCCATTGCAGGTCTCGAAACAGGTAGGGACTACTGAAGGCAATGGTTTCGGCGTCGTCGATGAGAAGCATCGCGGGCATGGACGCACGATAGAGAAGGAAAGGCCGCTCCACCATGAGGAACGGCTGAAAGGGGCGTAGGAAAAGTCCTACTTCGCCTCGCGGCTCATCGAGGCGCGGGGCCACCGCCCTCACCGCGGCGGCTGCTCGAGGTGATGCGCCGCGAGCCACGCCTTGTAGACTTTTCGGCACGACGCGCAGACGTAGGCCTCGGCGACCTTCGCGAGGATCTGGTGGTCGTCGCCGTCACCGATGAAATCGCTGCCGTTGGGAAACTCGGTCAGGAACGCCCGCTCCCATTCGGCGTACAGCAGGGCATCCGGATGGCCTGTCGGAATGCCGAGGTTGACGACGGGCAGGATCTCCGTGTGCATCGTCTCGTGATGGACGTCGCAGCTCTTTTCGGGCGGTCGTCCATGGACGCCCCAGCGCAGCACCATCGAATGCAGCCACGTCACGCGAAGGGTCCGCGGCGATTCGTATCGCGTCTCGAGGCGCGAGTCGTCCGTCGTCGCACCCGACGGCTCGATCACGAACGTGACGGTCCGCCAGCGGGTGCGCGACGGCGCAAACTTCCATTGGCGCACCGCCGTCTGCGCCAACGAACTGAGAGCCGGGTCGCCATCACGGGAGCTCGGGCGAACCTCCGTCACCGAGCCGTCCTCGGCGACGAGGACCTCGACTCTGATCTTGCCGTTCAGGAAAGAATTCGACTCGTCGATCGCCGGCGCAACGTACGCGCGGATTCCGTCCGCCGCCATCTGCGCTCGTTCGGCCTTCGTCGGAAGGCCGGCAGCGAGGGAGAGCGCGAACAGCAGGAAAACCATGGAATGATGCTAGAGGACAGGCAACGTGCCTGTCCTCCACAAAACTAGAACAATCGGAACGAGACCATCGCCGTCGCCGCGGGCGTCCCGCTGCCGGGCTCCTTCTTGTCCCAATCCTCGTGCGACATCAGCTTGATGGCGTCGAGCTTCTTCGCGGCCAGCGACTTGTTCGCGGCGGCGAGATCTTTCGCCACCAGCGCATCGAACGCGGCCTGTTTGGAGTCGAGCTCCTTCGCCAGGATCTTCATCTCGTTGAGCTGCGGATCCGTCGGGCGGCCGTCGTAGAAATTCACGGCGCCGTAGAGCTGGCCGAGGCGTTCACGGATCTCTTCCTCGCCGGAGAGCCAGCCGCCCTCGCGCGTGGCCACGAGCGTCTTCACCATCGCGTCGGCCTTGCCGGCCAGCGCCGTCAGCTGCGTCTTGTCGTTGCCGGAGAGCTTCGCGGCGCGGGCGTTTGCCTGCTCGCGCAGGTCGATCGTGCGCTCGGTGAGGAACGTCAGGCGCTCCACCATGTCGTACAGCGCATGCACGGTCTTCTGCTGCAGGGCGCGCTCCTCGGCCGAGTACGGCTGCCGCGGATCGGGCACGATCTCGATCGTCTGCGTGTACGTCTCGTTGCCCTTGACGTACTTCACCGTGTACTTGCCGGCGGGCATGCGCGGGCCGAAGAAGGCGCCGCCGGACATCACCACCGAGTTGCCGCCGGGCATGCGCGGCGACTTCATGCGCATCGGCCAGTGCACGCGGTTGATGCCCTTGCGCTTGCCGGCCGGCAGCGTGGAGACCAGCTTGCCGCTCTCGTCGTAGACCTCGATCCTCGACTCCCCGACGATGTGACGCTTCTTCAAGTAATACGTGATCGAGGCCGTCTCGGAGACGCCGCCGTCGGCGAACTCCGCATCCCCTTCCATGCGCTGCTCGCCGCTCATGATCGTCAGCGGCGACGGCCGCGACGGGAGCATGGCCACGTCCTTGTTCAACGCCTCGGCGGTGAGAGCGCGGAGCGGCGAAAGGTCGTCGATGATGTAGATGCCGCGGCCGTGCGTGGCCAGGATGGCGTCGCCGTCGCGGCGATGGATGGCGATGTCGTCGACCGGAACGGGCGGGAGGTTTTCCTTGAACTGGGCCCAGCTCGCGCCGCCGTCGAGCGACACGAACAGCCCGCCCTCGGTGCCGAGGAGGAGCAGGCGCGGGTTCACGAGATCCTCGCGGATCACCTGCGCGAAGCTCTTCACGTCCGGCGTGGCCAGCGGCTGCCAGCTCTTGCCGCCGTCGGTGGTCTTGTAGACGTACGTCTTCATGTCGCCGGTGCGATGGCCGTCGAACGTGGCGTAGGCGGTGTTCTCGTCCCAGTGCCCGGCCTCGACGCCGGAGACCCACGTCCCCTTCGGCACGCCGGCGACGTTCGGGGCGACGTTCGTCCACGACTTGCCGCCGTCGCGCGTGACCTGGAGGTTGCCGTCGTCGGTGCCGACCCAGATCACGTTCGGATTCTTCGGCGACTCGTTGACGGTGATGATCGTCGTGTAATTCTCGGCCGAGGAGTTGTCGATGGAGAGGCCGCCCGACTCGAGCTGCTTCTGCCGGCTCTGGTCGTTCGTCGTCAGGTCGGGCGAGACGCGCTCCCACGAGTCGCCGCGGTCCTTCGAGCGATAGAGATACTGCGCGCCGATGTAGATGACGCCCTTCTGCGTCGGGCTGGCGTAAATGGGCGTGTTCCAGTTGAAGCGGAGCTTCGACTCCTTCTCGCCGGCGAAGGGATTGATCTCGCGGTTCTCGCCGGTGGAGCGGCGCACGCGGACGATGCGCCCGCCCTGCGACTCGAGGTAGACGATGTCGGAGTCGTTGGGATCGGAGACGACGGAGAAGCCGTCGCCGCCGCCGAGGTTGCGCCAGTTGCGGTTGGCCACACCGCCGGGCATCGACGAGGGCGCCATCCACGAGCCGTTGTCCTGCAGGCCGCCGTAGACGTTGTAGGGGCGCTCCATGTCGTAGGTGACGTGGTAGAACTGCGAGACCGGCAGGACGTTGAGGAAGTGCCAGTGGATGCCGCGGTCGCGCGACTGGAAGAGGCCTCCGTCGGTGCCGAGGAACATCTCGTTCGGATCCTTCGGATTGATCCAGAGGGCGTGATGGTCGGAGTGCACTGAGGCGCCGGAGACGATGTTGCCGGTGAAGGAGGTGCCGCCGTCGGTGCTGTACGTCAGGATGAAGCCGGGCTTCCAGACGCGGTTGTAGTCGGTGGGATCGACGACGACGCGCGCAAAGTAAAACGGGCGCTGCACGACGTTGAAGGAGTCATTGACGAAGCGCCAGTGCTCGCCGAGGTCGTCGGAGCGATAGAGGCCGGTTTTCTTCGCCTCGATGAGCGCGTAGAGGGTGCTGTTGCGCGACGGCGCCACGGCCACGGCGATGCGGCCGAGGTTCCCGGCAGGCATGCCGTTGGTCATCTTCTGCCAGTGCTCGCCGCCGTCGGTTGACTTGTAGAAGCCGCTGCCGGGGCCGCCGGAGGCGAAGAAGTCGGGCTGCCTGCGGAACTGCCACATGCCGGCGTAGACGATGTTCGGCATCTGCGGGTCGAGGGCCAGGTCGGAACAGCCGGTGTTGGTGTCGACGTAGAGGACTTTCTTCCACGTCTTGCCGCCGTCGGTGGTCTTGAAGACGCCGCGCTGCTCGTTGGAGCTCCAGGCGTGGCCGGTGGCGCAGACGTACGCGGTGTCGCTGGCCTTCGGATTGACGGCGATGCGGGCGATGTGCTCGCTGTCCTCGAGGCCGAGGAATTTCCAGCTGCCGCCGCCGTCGGTGGACTTGTAGACGCCGCTGCCGACGGAGACGGAGTTGCGCATCCACGACTCGCCGGTGCCGACCCAGACGGTCTCTTTGTTCGACGGGTCGATGGCGATGGCGCCGATGCTCTGGTTGTACTCATCGAAGACGGGCTTGAAGGTGGTGCCGCCGTCGGTCGACTTCCAGACGCCGCCGCTGGCGGCGCCGACGTAGATGGTCAGCGGCGCCTCCGAGGTGGCATCGATGGCGGCGATGCGCCCGCCCATGACCGCGGGGCCGATGGAGCGCGCGCGCAGACCGCCGAAGGTGGAGGAGTCGATTTGGGCGAGCGCAGGGATGGCGAGCGCCGCGATGAGCGCGAGGATCGTTAGCTTCTTCAAGGTTGCTCCTTTAGCGGAATCGCGCCGCCGGCCGCGGACGCGAGAGGCGTCCGGTACGGCCGGCGAGACGCCAGCGCGACTCCTACTGCTTCTTCGGCTCTTCGGCCGGCTTCTTGACCTCGGGCATGTGGAACATCGCCGTGTCGACCGAGGTGGGATTCAGCTCGACCTTCTCGATCGTGATCGTCTGCGCGCCCTCGCGACCCTTGGCCTTGCTCTCGATCGACATCGGGAACATCAGGCCGCCGACTTCCTTGTAGTCGCCGATGGTCGTCTCCGACTCGATCTCCTGTCCCTGCACCTTGCGCTTCGACTCGCTGCGGATCTCGAGGTAGCTGTCGGCGTCGAGGTAGACGTCCGATTCCACGCCGTCCTTCGTGGTGACGTGGAGCTTGTAGGCGGGCGTGCCCTGCACGTCCTGCTTGCCGACGAACTCGACCTTGTTGCCCTTCTTCTTGTAGTCGATCATCGGGCCGTCGAAGTCCGCTTCGTCCTTGAACTCCTTGAGCATGTCGGCCGACATCTGCTCGGGGTCTTTCTTCCCCATGAACGGCATGACCATCCAGCCGGTGGTGCCGTCGTAGGCCTGGATGCCGGTCATGCCCTGGACGGTAAACTCGAGGCGGAAGTTCTCGGGGCGCTTCTTGGCGACGGTGAAGGGCGCCTCCATCGGCCCCATCTTCATCTTGCCGGTGAATTTCATGGCCTGGACGGCCTTCATCTTGTCGAGCCCGCCGCGGGCCTTGACGTTTTTGTCGATGAGCTCATCGACGGTCTGCGCCGACGCCGACACCGCCAGCAGCGCCGCGGCGCAGAGAGAGAGTACGAGCTTGTTCTTCATGGGATGGATTTCCTCCTTCGAAAGTTGGACGCAACTTGGATTTTGTCATACGTCCGAGGAGGATGGCGGTTTCACGTCGATGAGAAAGGCCAGGCCGGACTCGTCGCGGCCGATGAGGACGTCGTCGGAGGCGATGCCGGCCGCGTCCGTAAGCGCCAGAAGCTCGTCGGCCGCGCGCTCGATGAGCATCCAGTCGCCGACGTACTCGATGAGCGTGCGGTAGGGGTTTCCGGCGGCGATGTTCGTGAAGAAGAGCGTGCCGCCCGGCGCGAGCTGGGCGTAGGCCTGCTCGAGGAGGTAGCTGGCGTGGCGGTCCGGGAGGTAATCGAAAAGTCCGCCGGCGAGGATGAGGTCGAACCGCGGTCCGCCGCGCAGACGGCGGGCGACCTTGAGGGCGTTGCCGGGAACGAACGTGCAGCGGTCGACGATGGAGCCGAGGTGCGCGGCGGCGAAGGCGAGGGCGTCGGCGTCGGCGTCGTTGAGATAGAGCTCGGCGCCGGTCCGGCGCAGCAGGGGAAGGACTTTGCGGACGTCGGGGCAGCCACCGCAGGCCAGGAGGAGGATGCGCGCGCGGTCGTCGTGCAGGACCGCCTCGGCGATCCTCCGCGACTGATGCCAGACCTTGTTGCGGTGCTGTTGGGCGATCGGGAAGTTCAGCGAGTAGGCCTCGCAATGCCACGCCAGCGTCGATGCCGGGGCGCGGTTCTCGCCGCTGCAGATGGCCTCGACGGTCTCGAAGTCGCCGGGATAGCCGCGCGGCCACGACTGCAGGCGCGAGACGAAGGGCGAGCGGCTGTGGATCTCGCGCACGGACTCGAGGACGTCGACGATCTCCTCGCGGCGGTATCCGCTCTCCTCGCAACGGGCGACGGCGAGACAGATGGCGTGGATGGCCGTGAGCGCGGCGTGGTGCAGCTGCGCATCGTCGACCGAAGGCAGACCGTCAAGAGCCACGAAGTCGTCGACAGCCAGGGCGAGCTCGTCCAGTTCCGTGGGACACGGCGCAAGGTTCCCCATCATTGCGATCTCTCCTTGGCGATGAGAGGGACGCGGATGACAAATTCCGTTGGTATGGTCGAAGAAAGGGCGCAGGGCGCAGGGCGCAGGGCGCAGGTGGTTGTCTTGCCGAGGCACGTGCTTCCGCAAGAACATCATCTGCGCCCCGCGCCCTGCGCCCTGCCCCCTACTTCAATTCGGGTAGCTTCGCCCGCTCCTCGAACACGCGGGCGAAGAGATCGCCGACCTTCGCCAAGCGCTCCGGCATCGTGCGCAGGTTGAACTTCAGCGGGTCGAGCTTCTTCGTGATCTCTTCCCACTTCAGCGGCGCGGAGACCGGAGCGCCGTCGATGGCGCGCAGCGAGTACGGCGCGACCATGGTCTTGCCGTAGCCGTTCTGCATGCAATCGAGGTAGAGCCGCCCGCGGCGGCTGGCGATCGCGCGCTCCACCGTCATGAACGGCACTTCGTTCGCCACGGCGGCGCCGACGGCGCAGGCGAAGTCGGCGGCCTGCTCGTGCGTGTAGCCCGGCGCGAGCGGGACGAAGACGTGGATGCCGCGCTTTCCCGACGTCTTCGGCACCGACGGGAGCTTCAGGTTCTCCAAGAGCCGGCGCATGACGAGGGCAGCCTCGATGGCCTGCTCGATCCCCTTCCCTTTCGCCGGATCGAGGTCGAAGACGAGCCAGTCGGGCTCGTTGAGGCTCGCGCCGCGCGACGACCACATATGAATCGTCAGCACCGACATCTGGGCGAGCCACTGCAGCGTCTCCGGCTTGTCGACGACGAGGTGGCGTACCGTCGCCCGCTTCGAGGCGCGCGTCGGCGTCTCGATCGTCGTCACCCATCCGGGCGCCTCCTTCCCGACGTTCTGGTGGAACCACGCCGGCGCGGCGATGCCCTGGTTCCAATGCTCGAGCGCCAGCGGCCGGTCGCGCAGCGCGCGGACCATCGGCTCGGACACCGCCTCGTAGTAGTTCACCAGATCCTGCTTGGTGATCTTGTCCTTCGGATAGAGGACGCGCTCGGGATGCGTCAGCGTGACCACGCCCTGCGGCCGCTCCCGCACCACTTCCTTCGGACTCTTGTCGTCGCGCATGCCGAGGAAGGAAGGATGACGCAGGCGGTTGTCGCCCGTCCACTCCGTGAAGGCCACCTGCACGACGTGGCGCGGCTTGACCCACGTGGCGGCGCGCTCGCGCGGCGCGTCCGCGACCATCGGCTTCGGCACGACGTCCTTCGCCAGCGTCTCCTTCCACCAGACGCGCTGCTTGTACGAGAAGCCGGTGCCGACTTTGCCGGCGTAGTGGAGCTGGCCGTCGTCGCCCATGACCGCGAGGTGCAGCGAGCCGATCTCCTGCGACGAATGCGTCGACGGGTTCCAGCCGACGACGACGAGCTCCTGCTCGTTGATGGCCTTGATCTTCAGCCACTCCTTCGAGCGCCGGTTGTCGTAGATCGACGACCTCCGCTTGGCGATGATGCCTTCGAGGCCATGCTCGGCGGCGTGCAGCAGGGCCTTGTCGCCGCTCGTCTTCAGCTGCTCGGAGAGGCGCACGAGGGCGGGCGGGCGGCGGAGGGTTTTCTCGAGGAGCTCGCGGCGGTCGGTGTACGCGAGCTTGCGCACGTCGTGGCCGTCGAGCCAGAGGATGTCGAAGATGACGATGATCTCGCGCTTCCCCTGCTGGAGGAGCTGGAAGCGCGAGCGGCCCTCTTCGTCGAGGGCGACGATCTCGCCGTCGAGCACGACCTCCGGCACCTTCAGCTTGCGCAGCGCGGCGGCGACTTTCGGGAAGCGCGGCGCGAGGTCGATCTCGTTGCGGCTCCACATCGCCAGCTCGCCGCCGGAGATCGCGGTGACGGCGCGGAAGCCGTCGTACTTCAGCTCGTAGATCCACTCGTTCCCATCGCCCGGCGGCTTGGTCGTGAGCGTCGCCAGCATCGGTGGAAAGACTCGGCGC
>JBKOUP010000445.1:0-6104 GCA_046723495.1 Acidobacteriota bacterium | reverse complement strand
GAGTAACTGTGCGGCGAGCGGTCGCCGTCGGGCAGAACGTTGATGACGTGCCAGCCGGTTCGCTGGATGTCCGCGCGCAGCTTCGATTCGATTTTGTCCACGATCAATCCCGCCGGAAATGCGCTCCGCGCGACACCGGATTCTTCAGCGCCGCGCCGGCGACGATCGCCGCCATCTGCTGGCCGTGGAAGAGCTCCACGATGCTCTTGCTGATCGTCGACTCGTGATAGAACTTCGTGAGGCGGTTGCCGAGCTCGCGCACGTCCGCCACCGCCCGCTTCAGCCGCTCGTACGTGCGCACGATCCCGACGTAGTTCCACATCGTGTTCTGGATCGTCGTCCAGTCCTGCAGGATCAGCGCGGGGTCTTCCATGTTCTCGCTCCCGGGCGGCATCCAATCGGGCATCGTCTCGATCAGGTCATCCGCGAGCGTGCCGCGGCCTGCGCCGCGCACCGACTCGACCTTCGTCCGGATCGACACCGCCGCGAAGTAGCCCCACGTCAGCCCTTCCAGCAGCGACGTCGACGCCAAGCGGTTCCCGCCGTGCAGTCCCGTGCACGACGTCTCGCCGATCGCGTAGAGCCGCGCCAGCGTCGACTCGCCGCTGTTGTTCGCCAGGATTCCGCCGCAGAAGTAGTGCGCCGCCGGCACGACCGGGATCGGATCGCGCTCGATGTCGACGCCGATCTCCGCGCAGGCGCGGGCGATGTTCGGAAAGCGCTCCAGGATCGGCTGATGTCCTTTGTAGTGATTGGCGAGGTCGAGGTAGACGAACTCCTCTTTGTTCGCCGTCAGCTCCTCGACGATGGCCCGGGCCACGACGTCGCGCGGGGCCAGGTCCTTGAGCGACGGCGAGTATTTCTCCATGAAGTACTCGCCCTTCTGGTTGCGCAGCCGCGCCCCCTCGCCGCGCAAGGCCTCGGAGATGAGGTAGTGATTCGCCTCCTTGTCGGCGAGGGCGGTGGGGTGGAACTGCACGTACTCGGCGTTCATGATCCGCGCCCCGGCGCGGTTGGCCATGACCACGCCGTCGCCGATGGCGTTGCGCGTGTTCGTCGTGTGCAGATAGATCTGGCCGAGGCCGCCGGTGGCTAGGACCGTGTAGTCGGCGAAGACCGTGTAGACGTCGTTCGTGCGGTTGTAGAGCAGGTACGCGCCGGCGCACTCGTTCGTCAGGCGATAGCGCACCTGCACGTCGGTGGGGTGGTGGTGCGTGGTGAGGAGGTCGATGGCTGTGACCTCCGTCGCCAGCGTCACGTTCGGCTCGTTGCGCACGCGGTTCAAGAGCGAGACCTCGATGGCCCGCCCCGTGGCGTCGCCGGCATGGATGATCCGCGGCAGGGAGTGCGCCCCCTCCTGCGTGAGATCGAGCTCGCCCTCGTCGGTCGTCGAGAACGGAACCTGCACGTCCTCGAGCAGCAGCTCCCGCACGACGCGCGGCCCCTCGGTCGCAAGAAAGCGCACCGCCTCTTCGTTCGAGAGCCCCGCGCCGGCGCGGATGATGTCGTCGATCAGCTTCGCCGGCGAGTCCCCTTCGCCCTGGTAGATGATCCCGCCCTGCGCCCAGAAGGTGTTGCAGTCCTTCGGGTCGGCCGATTTCGTGACGAGGAGGACTTTGATCCCCGCCCCGGCCAGGCAGAGCGAGGCCGTGAGCCCGGCGATGCCGGTGCCGATGACGAGGACGGGCCAGTGGTCACGGTTGGTGAGTGGATGCACGCGGCGCTATTAAAGCAGAAGGCAGAAGGCAGAAGGCAGAAGTCGCGGCGGCTACTTCGTCGCGACCACTCGATCGATCACGACGACCCGAACCTCCGCGCCTGCCGGCGTCGCTGCCCTGATCGAGTGCTCCAGCCTCGCGCGATTCGTTGTGGGCAACGGATCGCCGCTGTACGCAAAGCGAACGGGCGGAGCTCCCGAGACAGCCGTGAGGAGCAGCAATGCGACGGACCGCAACAGCGGGTGCTTCATGCAGAGTAGACGGCCCGAACGACCGGCTCGTTGACGTCAGCAACGAGCGTGTCAACCGCGTAACACCCACTTCTGCCTTCTGCCTTCCGCCTTTCACGCCGCCGGTTGCGCGAATCCCGTAATCACGTACGACCCGGACTTGAGGTCCTTCTTGATCTTGATGATGTTCGCAGTCTGCGCGTCCTCGAGGAGATCGGAGAACGTGTTGTAGCCGTAGTACTCCTCGTTGAACGTCGGTTTTTTGCGCTGCATCGTCTGCTTGACCATCGAGCCCCAGAGGATCTCCTTGTTCTCGCGCATCAGGGCCTTGATCGAGTCGATCAGCAGCTTGAACACCTCGGACTTCTTCTTGTCCTGGAAGGCCACCTGGGGGGCCTTGGTCATGCCCCGCACGAGGTCCTCGTAGAAGATGAACTCGTCGCAGTTGTCGATCAGCAGATCGCTCGACGAATTCTTCACCCCGACGCCGATGACGTACTTGTCGTTCTCCTTCAGCTTCGACACCAGCGGTGAGAAGTCCGAGTCCCCCGAGGCCACGACGAAGACGTCGATGTGCTCCTTCGAGTAGCACATGTCCATGGCGTCGACGGCCATGCGGATATCGGCGGAGTTCTTCCCCGAGTACGACCGGCCGGGGATCTCGATCAGCTCGATGGCCGCCTCGTGCAGCTCGCGCTTGTAGTCGGGGAACTTGTCCCAGTCGCAGTAGGCGCGCTTGGCGACGATCTTCCCTTTCTCCAGGAGGCGCTCCAGGAGGAGGCTGATCTCGAATTTTTTGTATTTGGCGTCGGTGACGCCGATGGCGATGTTCTCAAAATCGATGAAAAGTGCGAGTTTTCTCTCTGCCATGCTGCGCGACGACGGCGGAGCCTCCGTCTCGTCGTCGTTGTTTCCTTCCGATTCGAATACCGGTTTGCTTCGCGGCATCGTCGGGGCAGTCTAACCCACGCGGCCGGGGGATAATGCCGCGCGTGATCTCGCTGGAAGACGAGCTCGCCTCTACCGGCGCCACTGCCACGGCCCTCGCCGCCGAGCGGCGGGAGATCTTCTCCCTCTTCGGCGAGCTGCGCGCGGCCGCCTACATCGCCGTGGCCCTCGTCACGACCGGCGCCGGCATCTTCATCAAGAACAACGCCGACCGCCTCGGCCCGGTGACGATTCTGGCGGCGCTGCTGATTGCCGCCGCGGCCTGCTACGCCTTCGCCCTCCGCCGCCGCGAGCGGACGATCGTCGGCGACTACGTCCTCCTCCTCGGCGCGCTCCTCGTCAGCGCCGCCGCCGGTTATGCCGAGTCGCAGTTCCACCTGCTCGGCGCGAACTGGTCGCGGCACTTCCTCTTCCTGGCCGCGCTCCACATCGCCACCGCCTATCTGTTCGACTCCCGCCTCGTCCTCGGCGCGGGCCTGGCCGCGCTGGCGGCATGGTTCGGCGCCGACATCAAGACCTTCAAGAGCGGATTCGACTTCGGCGCCCGCGCGATCGAATGCGCCGCGACCGTGGCCGTCTTCCGCCTCGCCAACCGCCACAAAGCATTCGACGCGACCTATGAGCACTTCGCCGCGACGCTGGCCTTCTTCGGCGCGCTGGCGCTGAGCTTCGATTCGAGCACGCGCTGGATGGGCGTCGCCGCGGCCCTCGCCCTCGCCGCGCTCGTCGTCTGGCGCGGCCTGCGCGGGGGCGGCGAGGTCATGGTCATCTACGCCATCGTCTACGCCACCATCGCCGTCGACGTCGGCGTCGTCTCGCTCACCCACGAAGCCGGCCTGGCCTTTCTCTACCTTCTCGTCTCGACGCCGGCGGCCATCGTCGTCCTTTTCGTCGTCTACTTCCGATTGCGGAGGCAGCGGTGACGTGGCGTCCGACGGTGGCGGAGGAGCGGCTGATGGCCGCGGGCGCGCCGACGCAATGGAAATCGTTCTCCCTCTTCGCGCGCCTCGGCTTCTTCGTCCTCGCGCTGATCTGCGCGGCCGCGTTCTTCGGCTTCATCGCCGCCGGCGCCAGGAGCCCGCACGCGGGGGCGATCGTCAGCGGCCTCGCCGCGCTCGCCGCCGCGGAGATGTTCATCACCGTCTACCACTTCTTCGGCGCCGGCATCGACGAGGCCCTGTGGCTCGCCGGCGCCGCCGCGCTGGCCGGCGGCGTGGCCTGGAACGGCAAGCTCCTCCTCCCCGCGCTGGCGGTGGCGGTGCTCGCCGCGGGCATGCGCCTGCTCCATCCGCTCTTCGCGACGGCGGGCGTGATCGTCGCCGCCTTCTGGATCCTCGACGTGGAGAAGCACCTCGCCGCCTCGCTGTTCTGCGCGATCGTCGCCGTCGTCGCGCTGGCGCTGCTGCCGATCCGCGTTCAGCGCCCGAGCGTCGACCGCACCCTCGGCGCCCTCGCCGTCGTCATGCCGG
Organism: Acidobacteriota bacterium; assembly: GCA_046723495.1. GTDB lineage: Bacteria > Acidobacteriota > Thermoanaerobaculia > Gp7-AA8 > Gp7-AA8 > DATDFB01. Next base: position 1,739 of record JBKOUP010000445.1, on the reverse strand, counting down.
CGGCCGCGTACCTGTTCGGCGATCGCGTCTCCTCCGCATTCGACTGGCGCGTGGCCGCTGCGCTGATCGTCTACGCCGTCGTCGCGCTCGTCGTCGGCCTCCGCTTCCGTCTGCACGCGCCGCTCCTTGCCCTCTTCACGACCTTCGGCTGCCTCGCCTACGAGATGCGGGACGTCAGCGGCCTCTCGCTCGAGGCGCGGCTCATCGTCTGGGGGAGCGTGCTCCTCGCCGCATCGGTGGTCATCGAGCGCATCCTGAAGACGCCGAGGAGAGGCATCACCTCGCGGCAGCTCAAGGACGACAAGCTCTTCGAGCTCCTCCAACTCGCCGGCACCGTGGCCATCACACCGCATGAACAGCCGCGCGAGCACGGCGGGCCGCAGCTCGAGAGCGGCGGCAGCTCCTTCGGCGGCGCGGGGGCGGGCGGGGACTTCTAGCGGTGAAGGCCTACGTCCAGCTCGCGCGGCCGTTCACGCTTCTGCCGCCGCTGCTCGGGATCATCTCCGGCGCCGTCTGCGCCTGGGGCTCCGCGCACAACCCCGACCCCGCCCGCGCCGTGACCGCCTCGGTCATCCTGACCGTGGCCCTCGGCTCGCTCTGTGCCGCGTTCCTCAATGCCGCGAACAACACCCTGAACCAGATCTACGACCTGGAGATCGACCGCATCAACAAGCCGAAGCGGCCCCTCGTCACCGGCGAGGCCTCGATGCGCGGCGCCTGGATCTTCACCTGGATCATGTACGCGCTCGGCCTCCTGCCGACGTGGCTCGTCGTCGTCTACCCGCACGACACGATTCGCGCAAAGTTCTTTGCGCCGTTGAGCGAGCACGAGTGCTTCTTCATCTACCTGGCCGCCTTCGTGGCCACGCTCGTCTACTCGATGCCCTCCCTCGGCCGGACGAAAGCGCACCCCATCGGCGCCAACCTGACCATCGCCATCCCGCGCGGCTGCCTGCTCAAGGTCGCCGGCTGGACGATGGTCGCGCACGCGACGACGGCCGAGCCGTGGTTCATCGGCTCGATCTTCATGTTCTTCCTCCTCGGCGCCGCGTCGACGAAGGACTTCAGCGACATCGAAGGCGACCGCGCCGGCGGCTGCCGTACGCTGCCGATCGCCTTCGGCGTCCGCCGCGCGGCGTGGATGATCTCGCCGTTCTTCGTCCTGCCGTGGCTGTTGATGCCGGTCGGCGCGCTCACCGGCGTCCTCACCGGCAATCACCTCGCCCTCATCCTCCTCGGCGTCGCGCTCGCCATTTGGGGCGTCTACACGGTGTGGCTCATCGTCCGCAATCCCGACGAGCTCACCGCCACGGAGAACCATCCGTCGTGGCGGCACATGTACCTGATGATGATGGCCGCGCAAATCGGCTTCGCCGTCGCCTACATCATTTAATGTTCCACGTGACACCTTTTTCGGATTTCCACCTCTGTGCCCCGTCCCCTGTGCCCCGTCCCCTGTATTCCACACCTCCGCTCCACCGCCTGTTTTTCGCCCATTTTCCGTCCGGCCGAGCCTGCTGAAGGTCTTCGGAATTGCGCGCGGAGAAATTGAGGAAAAGTCCGTGGCGAGCCCATGCGGAGAAGTCGCGGAAACCCTGTGGATTCCCGGTGGAGAACCGGTGGAAAGCGCTGCGGATAACCTGTGTGAAAGCGGTGGAGAACTTGCGGAACGAGGAAGGAGCGTTTGTGGATTAAGTTGCTGATTTGCGAATAGTTAGGCTCGGCGTGCTGTTCTGATA
>JBKOUP010000134.1:0-11673 GCA_046723495.1 Acidobacteriota bacterium | reverse complement strand
GCTATTCTTCTCGGCCTCCCCAGGTCAATAGGATTCAAGGAAGCTTTCAAGGGAGGGGGTTCGCCGCTACAAGCGCCACTGCTTGTTGATGTGGTCGACGAACGTCGACTTGCCGGTTTCGAGCCACTCCGTCAGCGCGTCGACGCTGATCTCATCGAGCGATTCCACGATCGACAGGTGCGCCGCCGCGGCGATGCGCGCCAGCGGTTTGTCGAGCTGGGCGACGACTCTTGCGGATCGCGCAATGCGCGACGCGGTCTCGACGTCGTGCTTCATGGCCAGCATGCGCGTGGCGGCCAGGGCGAGCAGCGCCGCGCCGTTCCAGTTCGAGCGCTGCTCCCAGCGCGGCGGGACGATGAAGTCGTCCGCGCCGATCTCGGCGGCCAGGCCGGCGATGCGCCGCTCGGCGGTGACGTGGAGGGCGTCGACGTCGCCGTGGAAGAGGATCTCGTACGTTTCGGGATCGTCGGCGAGGGCCTTGCGCGCGGTGGCATCGGTCTCGATCGGCAGCGCCGCGAAGAACGTCGCCCCCTCGGCCAGCTCGGCGAGCCGTTCGAGCGCGTCGGCCGCGGTCGTGACCGGATACATCACCGGCACGCCGACGCCCCAGGTCAGGTTGCGCGTGCGGGCCTCGTCGAAGAGACGCTGCAAGCGGAGGAAGTCGAGCGGCCAGGCGGCGACGACGACGACCGCGTTGTCGCCGGCCGGCAATGCGCCGCGCGATGAGGTGAGGAACATCGCCGCGTCGCAGAGTTTCAGCGCGTCGCTGCCGCGGCGGTAGACGACCTCGGCGGACTCGCTGGCGTCGATGAGGATGGGCTCCCCAGTGCCCTCTCCCCGCGCGCGGGGAGAGGGCGGCCGAAGGCCGGGCGAGGGGCGCCACCCGCCGCGCTCGAGGTCCTCGCAGACGTCCACCTCCATCCGTTTCGGCGCGCTCGCCACCAGCGTGGCGTAGTCGATCGCCACCGGCGCGCCGCGGCGTCCGGAGTAGGGGGCGATCGTCGTGGCGGCCCAGAACGGTGGCTCAGGGACGCTGGCCCGGACGATGCGGAGCGACGGCGCCTTCTTGTAGAGAATCACGAGCGCGGCGCGAGGTACGGCGCGGCGAGGCTGCGCACGTACTTCGCGATCATGTCGAACTCGAGGTTGACGCGGTCGCCGAGGTTGGCCGTGCCGAGGTTCGTGCGGCGCAGCGTCTCCGGGATCAGCGCCGCGCCGAACGTGGCGCTGTCCGGCTCGACGACGGTGAGCGACACGCCGTCGACGGCGATGGAGCCCTTGCTGACGACGAGCTCCGCATACTCGGACGGATAGCTCCAGCGATAGACGGCGAACTCTCCCTCGGAGGTGATGGAGACGAGCGTGCCGACGGTGTCGACGTGGCCCTGAACCATGTGCCCGCCGAGACGGTCGCCGAGAGCGAGGGCGCGCTCGAGGTTGACGCGGATGTCGGGGCCGAGCGCGCCGAGGGTCGTGCGGGAGAGGGTCTCGTTGGAGACGTCGGTGAGGAGCGCGCCGCTGCGCTGGGGGATGACGGTGAGGCAGACGCCGTTCACGGCCACGCTCTCGCCGCGATCGAGCGGCTCGTCGAAGGTGGCCCGGATGCGCAGACGCGCGCCGCTGTCGAGCCGCTCCAGCGACTCGATGGTGCCGTTGTTCATGATGATGCCGGTGAACATCGCTTACGCCGGATAGGCCGTGATCATCAGATCGGGGCCGACCATTTCGACGCGATCAAAGCGAAGGCGGTGCGCTTCTGTCAACCGTCGCACGGGATCGCCGGCGTAGATGGAGGGTGCATTTCCGCCGCCGACGATCATCGGCGCGACGAAGACGATCATCTTCTGCCACAGCCGCTGCTCGATGAATTGGGCGAGGACGAGCGCGCCGCCCTCGACGATGACGGACTGCACGCCGAGCCCGCGGAGCATGGTCTCGAGCGGGACGTCGTCGGTGACGTGCACGGTTTTGCCGCCGTCGGTGAGGACGCGCGCGTCGGGCGGGACGGCGCGGTCGCGGTCGAGGACGACGCGGAGCCACGGCTGGATGGCGCTGTTCCATCCGAGGCGGCGGGTGAGGCGGGGGTTGTCGTCGCGCACGGTGCCGCCGCCGACGACGATGGCGTCGACTTCCTCGCGCAAGGCCAGGCTGCGCTCGCGCGCGGCGTCGGAGGTGATCCACCGGCTGTCGCGCTCGACGGTGGCGAGCTTGCCGTCGAGGGTCATGGCCGCTTTGACGATGACGAAGGGGCGGTGGTGGGTGACGGCGTAGACGAATTTCTCGTTGAGCTTCCGCGCCTCTTCTTCGAGCACGCCGACGGTGACGTCGACGCCGTGCTCGCGCAGCCTCTCGATTCCGCCCGATTTGTGCGGATCGCGCATGGCCACGACGACGCGGGCGACGCCGGCGGCGAGGAGGGCATCGACGCACGGCGGCGTCCGGCCGTGGTGGTTGCACGGCTCGAGATTGACGACGGCGGTGGCGCCGCGCGGGTTCTCGCAAGCCTGCAGGGCCACGATCTCCGCGTGCCGCTCCCCGGCGCGTTGATGCCATCCCTCGGCGAGGACGACGCCGTCGCGGGCGAGCACGCAGCCGACCATGGGGTTGGGACTGACGGAGTAGCGGCCGCGCTCCGCGAGCTCGAGGGCGCGGCGCATGAGGAGCTCGTCGTTCATGCGCCGAGAACTTCGAAGCCGGCGTAGCGGGCGGCGCGGGCGAGGGTGGTGTCGTGGGTGGCGAAAGCGAGGTCGGGAAGTTCCTTGTCGCGGACCATGATCGCCGTGGCCAGATGGATAGCGTCAAGCGACTTCAGCGGCGCAGCAAAGGCCGCGCTTCCGCGATCGAGGACCTCATCGTCGATCGCGATGAGGTCGATCTGTTGGATGATGGACTCGACCGCGATGCGCCGATCCAAGATCTCTGGCGTCGAGAAATTTTCGAACGGCATGCGCCGTAACGCGCGCGCGCACTCGAGGCGTAACAAACTACTCGACACGTGATAGTCAATCTCATTCCACACGGCAAGCGGACCGGCCGACCGAGAGGCGACGCGCAGCAAGACCGACGAGTCGATATACGCCCTCACTGCTTCTGCTTGTGGAGCTCGTCGAATAAATCGTCGACGGCATCTCGGCCGTAACGATCTTCGAGCAGCCAATCGACGGGGTCGAAGTCTACGTCCAGCGGCGGCGGAAGCTTGACGTCGCGCATATTGCCTTTGCCAGGGCGCACACGCATCCCGTTCCTCCACACCCATTTCTCGTTCGGGTGCCGGACCTCGACGATGTTCTTCTCCGCATCGACGATGAAAATCGCGTCGCCCACGTGGATCTCTTCGAGCTTCTCCTTCAACTTGCTCATCCCTCAATAATAAAAGAGGACAGGCGCGAGCGCCTGTCCTCGTCAGAAAAATCTCGTGCGCGACTTTACGGCACGTGAATGAACCGGTAGCCCGAGACCGCGCGGCCGCGGCTCGGCGACACCACGTAGATCCGCATCGTGGAGCCCGACTTGGCGCGGTCGACCGCGGCGCGGAACTCGTCCACGCTGTGGATCGCCTGTCCCTGCACCTCGGTGATCACGTCGCCTTCGCTGAGGCCGATCTCGCCGGCGGGGGAGACTTCCTTCACGTTCGCCACCACCACGCCGTTGCGGACCGTGTCGTCGATCGAGTACATCTGCCGGGCCTGCGGCGTCAGCTCCTGCACGGACATGCCGAGCTTGTTCCGCGTCGGGCCGGACTCGTTGTTCTTCTCGTTCTCGTCGGTCTGCTCCGTCTCGTCCGGACGCGTGGCCGTCTTCGCCGTCAGCGTCTGGCGCTGGCCGCCGCGAAGCACCGTCACCTTCACCGCCGAGCCGACCGGGAGGTACGAGATGTAGTCGATCAGCTCGCGGTTGTTGTTGACCTTGTGGCCGTCGAGCTCGACGACGATGTCGCCCTGCTTGATGCCGGCCACGTCGGCCGGCTTGCCCGGCTCGACGCTCTGCACGAGCGCGCCGGTGACGTTCGGGGCGTTGAAGGCCTGGCGAGCGTCGTCGTTGAGCTCGGAGATCGACATGCCGAGGTAGCCGCGCGTGACCTTCCCCTGCTTGAGCTGGGGGATGAGGCGCTTGGCGGTATTGATCGGCGTGGCGAAGCCGATGCCCTGCGCGCCGCCGCCGCGGATGGCGGTGTTGATGCCGACGACCTCGCCGTTGATGTTCATGAGCGGGCCGCCGCTGTTGCCGAAGTTGATGGCGGCGTCGGTCTGGATGAAATTCTCGAACGAGCGCGTCTCCTGGCTGAGGCCGAGCGAGCGGCCCTTCGCGGAGATCACGCCGACGGTCAGCGTGTTCTCGAACTGGAACGGGTTGCCGACGGCGATGGCCCAGTCACCCTTGCGGATGCGCTCGGAGTCGCCGAGGGGGACCGTCGGGAGCGGCTGGCCGACGTCGATCTTGACCAGGGCGATGTCGGTGGCCGGATCGCGGCCGACGACCTTGGCCGTCACGGTGTGGCCGCCGTTGCCGTTCTCGTCGGCGCCGTAGTGGACTTCGACCTTCGTCGCGCCCTCCACGACGTGGTTGTTCGTCAGGATGTAGCCGTCGGGCGAGATGATGAAGCCCGAGCCGCCGGCGCGCTGCGCGTGCTCGTCGTCGCCGCTGTCATCGCGCGGGATCATCTGCTGGTGCGGATTCCGGCGGCCGTTCGGACTCTGCTGGGGGCTGGGGAAAAAGAACTCGAAGGGATCGATGCCGAAGCCGCGGTTGTTCCGCGTCGTCTTCACGACCTCGGTCGTGGTGATGGAGACGACCGCGGGCGCGACGCGCGCGGCCACGTCCGCAAACGACGGGATCGTCACCGTGGTGACCGGCCCCGAGGCCGTCTGGATCGGGCTCGCCGTCTGGGCTTTGGACTGCCGCATCAGTCCGAGATCGGCGGTCAGGACCACGCCGAAGGCGACGGAAGCGATGATGATCGCGATCGTCGACAAGATGCGCTTGGTGGTTGAATTCATGACTTCTTTGGCTCCTTTGAACTGCAAATGGGGTTTTCGATTGATGATGTGTGATACGCCGCAACGTCAGACGCAGATGACGTACGAAACGTTTCGCGGCTTGGTTACGGGATGAAAAACAAAGGTGGGAGCCAAATCTTCCGGAGACGTGGAGGACAGGCACTCCTGCCTGTCCCCCGTTGAATTACACCACAGTGCGCCGTCCGACGATGAGCCGGTAGATGAAGAGCAGTAGCATCGCTCCGATGATGGAGCCGATCCAGCCGGCCGTTTGCTCTCCGTGGCCGAGCAGCGTTGACGCGAGGAAGCCTCCGACGAACGAGCCGGCGACGCCGAGCAGGATCGTCACGATCCAGCCACCAGGGTCGCGGCCCGGCATGAGGAACTTCGCGATCGCGCCGACGACGAGACCGAATAAGAGCCATCCGATGATGTTCATGTCGATTCCTCCAATTAGCCTGGACAATTCAGAGCAACGGCAGTGCCAGCCATCGATTTTGCAAGCAATTGAGGATCAATGAGAAAGATCGGAATTCTGACCGGCGGCGGCGACTGTCCGGGTTTAAACGCAGTCATCCGTGCCGCCGTCCGGACCGCACGACACGAGCACGATCTCGAGGTCATGGGCATTCAGCTCGGCTTCGAGGGGCTGCTGACGGGCGCCTGCGTCCCGCTGACGACGGAGTCGATCCGCGGCATCCTGCCGAAAGGGGGAACACTGCTGAGGACGACAAACCGCGGCAACCCGTTCGCCTTCCCGGCACTGCAGGACGGGCATCCCGTCGTCCTCGATCGCTCCGCCGAGGTCATCCGCAACATTCATGAGCTCGGCATCGATGGAATTATTGCCATTGGCGGCGACGGCACGCTGCGCATCGCCCAGCGGCTGTGCGACATGGGCATCCCGATGGTGGCGGTGCCGAAGACGATCGACAACGACCTGGCCGCGACCGACTACACCTTCGGCTTCCACACCGCCGTCTCCGTGGCCACCGAGGCCGTCGACCGCCTGCACACGACGGCCGAGTCGCACGACCGGGTGATGATCCTCGAGGTGATGGGGCGGCACGCCGGCTGGATCGCGCTCTACTCCGGCATCGCCGGCGGCGCCGACATCATCCTGATCCCGGAGATCCCGTACGACCCGAAGGCGATCGTCGGCTCGATCGGCTCGCGCTCCCGCGAGGGCTCGAAGTTCGACATCATCGTCGTGGCCGAGGGGGCGCACCGCGCCGGCGGCGAAGAGGCCTACCTCGACCGCACCACGCGCCGCCTCGGCGGGATCGCCTATCAGGTCGCGGCCGACATCGCCCAGCAGATCGATCTGGAGATCCGCGTGACGGTCCTCGGCCACGTGCAGCGCGGCGGCTCGCCGATCGCCTTCGACCGCATCCTGGCCACGCGCTTCGGCAAGGCCGCGGCCGACCTCATCGCCACCCGCGACTTCGGAAAGATGGTGGCGCTGCGCGGCGACGACATCGTCTCCGTGCCGATCCGCGAGGCCATCGCGGACCAGAAATGCGTCGATCCGCACGGAGAGCTGGTGCGGACGGCGAGGAGCGTCGGGGTTTCATTTGGGGATTAGGAAGGATGGCGCCCCTCACCCGGCCTTCGGCCACCCTCTCCCCGCTCGCGGGGAGAGGGACAGGCGCGAAGCGCCAGGGTGAGGGGCGCCACTCGTCACCTCATTTGGCGACGACGCCGCCTTTCATCACGAACGTGATTCTCCCCATCGCCCCAATCTCCTTCAGCGGATCGCCGTCGACGGCGACGACGTCGGCGTAGTGCCCCGGCTCGATCGCGCCGATGCGGTCGGAGGCGCCGAGGAGCGCGGCGGCGTTGATCGTCGCGGCCTGCAGCGCGGCCAGCGGCGTCAGGCCGAGCTTCACCATCTGCTGGAACTCGTCGGCGACGAACTTCGGATCGTCGTCGTCGCCGAAGGCGATCTTGACGTGATTGCGCAGCGCCGCGGCGACGGCGTCAGGGATGTACTTCAGGATGGCCTTGCCCTTCTCCAGCATCTGCGGCTCCTGTCCTTGCGTCAGGCCGAGGGAGACGCCGCGGTAGAACGTGTTGATCGTCGGCACGAGCCAGGTGCCGCGCGCGGCCATCTCCTTCGCCGTGGCGTCGTCGAGCATGCTGCCGTGCTCGATGCTGTCGATGCCGGCGTGAACCGCGGCACGGATGCCCGGCAGCCCTTCGGCGTGGGCCATGGTCTTGTGCCCGGCGCGGTGGGTATCCTCGACGATGGCGCGCAACTGCTCGTCGCTGAGCTCCTGCACGTTGTAGTCGCTCAGCACGTCCATGACGCCGCCGCTGGCCATGACTTTGATCCAGTCGGCGCCGTTGCGGAGATCGTGGCGCACCGCTTTGTGGGCTTCGTCGACCGTGTCGGCGATGTTCGGCAGCGGCGTCATCGGCACGTCGGGCGCGAGCGGATTCAGATCGGCGTGGCCGCCGGTGATGGAGATCGGGATCCCGGCCACGAAGAGCCGCGGGCCGAGGAACGATCCCTTGGCGAAGGCGTCGCGCAACGCCACCGTGTCGTAGGCGGGATCGGTCGTGCCGGCGTCGCGCAGCGTGGTGAAGCCGCGGCGGAGGTACTCCTGGGCGTTGCGCAGTCCGGTCAGCGTCTTCTGCGGCGACGAGGCGCGGAGGTTCGCCGTGGCGGAGAGGTTGTCCCAGTCGGCCTCGACGTGGACGTGGCAGTCGATCAGCCCGGGCATGACCGTGGCGTCGCCGAGGTCGATGACCTTCGCGTCCGCCGGCGCGCTCTTCGCCACGGCCTCGATGCGGTAGCCGCGCACGACGATCCAGGCCTCGGAGACGCTGCCGCTGCGGACGTCGAGCAGGCGCCGCGCGTGCAACGCAATGGGCTGTGGCACGGCGGCCGCCGCCATCAGAAGGAGCGCCAAAACGTTTGACATACAATGCCCTCCCTATCAACGCACAGGAGATTCGAATGCCTGGAAGTCTGATCGATTATCGAGTGGAGCGCGGCGTGGCCGTCTTCGAGCTGAACGACCCGCCGGCCAACACCTACACCTACGAAATGAACCGCGAGCTGGATGAGTGCATCCTCCGCGCGCGCATGGACGACGACGTGCACGTGATCGTGATGCGCGGCGCGGGCGACAAGTTCTTCTCCGCCGGGGCAAACATCAAGATGCTCTCGGAGGTCACGCCGCTGTTCAAGTACTACTTCTGCCTGCACGCCAACGAGACGCTGAACCGCCTGGAGCAGACGCCGAAGCTGGTCATCGCGGCGATGAACGGGCACACCGTCGGCGGCGGGCTGGAGATCGCCATGGCCGCGGACATCCGCATCGCGTTGCAAGGCGCCGGCAAGGTCGGGCTGCCCGAGGTGACCCTCGGCGTGCTTCCCGGCACGGGCGGGACGCAGCGGCTCTCGCGCATCGTCGGGAAATCGAAGGCCATCGAGCTGATGGTCGAGGGCGGCCTCTTCGACTTCGAGGAAGCGCACCGCCTCGGCATCATCAACTACGTCTGGCCGGCCGAGGAGAATGGGAAGACGTGGTGGGACCGCGTGATGGAGTACGCCTGGGGCTTCTGCCCGCCGAACAAGGCCGCCAAGGCCGTGGGCCGCATCAAGCGCAGCGTGCAGACCGGATGGGAGATCCCGTTCGAGACGGCGCTGGCGCTCGAGCGCGAGCTGCAGCAACAGCTCTTCCAGAGCGAGGACGCGAAGGAAGGCCTCGGCGCGTACAATCAGAAGCGAAAGGCGCAGTTCGCCGGCAAATAAATGCGAGCCATCGTCGCCGCGGTCCTGCTGTCGGCCCTCCCGTCTATCGCGACGGCCGACACGGTCACCGGCACGCGCGTGTCGTTCAGCGATTTCCGGCAGCCGAACCTGATGGCGCCGGTGTCGCCGCTCGTTCCCGGCTCGCCGGTGCGCATCGTCGTGAACTACTCCGTCATCGGAAATTGGACGATCGCGCCGCCGGTGGCCGAGCTGCACGGCGACGAGATCACGATCACGCAGACGGTGACGAAGGGCGGGCCGGACGGGTCGGCGCTCTACCTGCTCGACTTCGGCGCGCTCCCGCCCGGGACGTACCACGCCACGATCGCGCAGTCGGTGCAGGTCGACGGCAACGTCTTCGCGAATGCCGGAGAGGACACGTTCATCGTACAGTCGCCGCCGCCGTCGTCGCCGTGCGCCGGCGCGTCGCCGCCGCTCGATCATCCGCTCGTCAGCGTGACGCGCACGCCCGCCGGCACCGCGCACCTGCACTACGAAGCTGCCGACACCGGATATTCGCCGGTGCGCGGGCTTCCGTCCGTGGTCGCCGTCGGCACGCGCGCCGTCGGAATCGAGCAATCGCTCACCGATGTGTTCGACTACATGCGCGCGGGCGGGCCGCCGCTCCGTCTCACGTGTCACGCCGAGGAGCTCGACCTCGGCGTGCTCCCAGCGGGCCTGTACGAGGTCAGCTGGACGACGCTGGCGAAGCTCGGCGGCAGCGGGCCATACGCGCTCGTCCAAGGCGGAAGCTTCTACTGGACGGGAAGCGTGATGCTCTGCTCATCGACGCCGGCGCTGTCGGTGTCGCCGGGGATCATGCTTTCACTCACCCGCACCCCGAGCCCGGGAACGATCATGCCGACGACGGCGACCGTCAGCGGCAACGTGATCACGGTGACGGACTACATCGACACCGAAGGTCCGCCGCCGCTCGGACAGCCGGTGCCGCCGCCGACGTGCTCGACCACGAGCGCGAACGTCGGCCCGCTGCCGCCGGGCGACTACACGGTGAATTGGTACGTCCAGGACGTGATGATGCCGAAGTCCCTCCTCGGCTCGTATCGCATCGCCGTCCCGACTTCCCGCGTGCGGGCAGTACGGCACTAGCGCTTTTTGCTACGATGCCGCGATGCGCTATCGAAACCTTCACGGCACCGACCTTCGTGTCTCCGAGCTCGGCTTCGGAACCTGGACCGTCTCCACCGGCTGGTGGGGCGATTACACCGACGAGCAAGCTCGCGACCTGATCCGCGCCGGCCTCGACCTCGGCCTCAACTACATCGACACCGCCGACGCCTACGGCAACGGCCGCGGCGAGACGATGCTCAAGCCGCTCCTGGCCGAGCGCCGCGACCTCGTCGTCGGCACGAAGTTCGGCTACGACTTCTACAACAACCCCGAGCGCCCGCGCGGCCAGCGCGAGCTGCCGCAGGACATGTCGCCGAAGTTCATCCGCTTCGCCTGCGAGCAGTCGCTCTCGCGCCTCGGCGTGGAGCAGATCGCCATCTATCAGCCCCACAACCCGCGCGTGACGGTGCTGATGGGGGACGAACATTGGGAGACGCTGGAGCGTCTGCGTGAGGAAGGGAAGATCCTGTCGTACGGACCGTCGCTCGGCCCGGCCATCGGCTGGCGCGACGAAGGGATCTATTCGACCGCCGTGCGCAATGCGCCGGTGACGCAGATGATCTTCAACATGCTCGAGCAGGATCCCGGCCGCGAGTTCATCCTCGCCGCGGCGCGCGGCGCGTCGTACGCGGCGGTGCCGGACGCGATGCAAGGCGAGACGAACAAGCGCGACTGCACGCGCACGCCGTACTTTGAGAAATCGTTCGAGGCGTGGAAAGCGGAGCCGGAGGAGCAGTTCCTCATCCGCGTGACGCATTCGTCCGGAATGCTGGAAGGGAAGTACACGATCGACACGAAGTTCGACGAGAGCGACCACCGCTCCCACCGCCCCCGGTCCTGGCTGGTGGAGGGGCTGCAGAAGGTGGAGCGCCTCGAGCCGCTGCGCGCGGAGCGCGGCGTGACGATCGGCCAGTTGGCGATGCTGTGGCTCTACGCGCACAAGTCGGTGCTCTCGGCGCTGCCGAACATCTACGAGCGCGCGCAGATCGAGGAGTTCGCCGCGGCCTCGGAGCACGAGCCGCTCAACGACGCGGAGATGCGCCGCGTGCAGGAGCTCTACGAGCGCAACTTCGACGTCGTGCCGTACGCCGAGGAGGCGGTGGCGCGGTAATGCGACGGATCTCGCGACGCGCCGAGGGAGAGGACACGATCCGCGACGCCGCGGCGCTCCAGCGGACGATGAATCGGCTGCGCGGCGGTGCGCTCGTACCCCGCGGCGTGTATCGTTTTCGAAGTCACGAGGAGGCGGACGAGTGGATGGTCAGGATGATCGCGAATACTCACGCGCGCCTGAGCTCGAAGACCTCCTCGGGCTCTGCAAAGCGCTGAACGCGGAAGACGTTCGCATGCATCGAACGCCATCGAGACGATGATCGTTGATGGCGTGCCGATTCCAGTCGCTCGGAAGGAGCTCCTGATCGAGACCAAGCAGACCGTCCGCCCTAGCGACGCAGCCGACGTGCAGTTCCTCAAATTCCGCTTAGCCGCCGAAGATCGTCACTGACGCGCCGTGGCCGCACGGTAGATCTCGACGCCCCAGGCGATCGCGCAGACGACGGCGACAATCGCCAGCGCGACTAGCATGGCGGCGTCGACGATCGCGGCGACCGCCCACGGCGGCGGCGTTTTCACGTGCAGCGCGGCGAAACGGGCCAGCGACGCGCGCGCAGGCGCGGCATGCGTCGCCACCGCCCACCCGGCGATGGCCGCGGTCGCGCCGTTCGCCGTGGCGCGGATGGCCCGGCGCGTCCGCGTCCAGTACGGACGGACGATGTTCACCAC
>JBKOUP010000220.1:0-2676 GCA_046723495.1 Acidobacteriota bacterium | reverse complement strand
CGTCTTCCCCGCCCGCAACTCCACGATCCGCCCGTCGTCCTTCGCAACGTACACGTCATAGGCCTCGCCGCTGTTCGCGTCGGTGAAGTGATAGTGGTTCGCCTTCGCCGTCGATCCGGCCAGCTGCGGCGCCCCCTCCTTCTTCTGCGGATCGAGATAGATCGTGAGGCGCTGGTAGAGCCGCTCGAGCTCCGGCGCCGGCGTGGCCGGCTTTCCGCCGCGCATCCAGACGATGCCGCCCGGCTTCGTCTCCGCGCTCCACTCCCCCATCGTCACGCGCTCCTCGCCGATCCGCGGGCGCTGCAGCGCGCCGCCGGCGGTCAGCGCCGGCGACGTCACGCGGAAGCGGAAGCCCGACGACATGCGGAAGCACTCCACCGCTTGCTCGTAGCTCCCGTCGCCCGCGCACTTCGACGGCGTGGAGACGCTGCGCGGCTTCGGCACGCTGAACGTCCGGTGCGCGATGACCGGCGCGGGTTGTGCGGGCGCGGGGTGCGACGGCACAGGCGCCTCGTGCCTCGCGCAGGCCGCGAGCAAGAGAACGATGGCGACGCGCTTCACTTCTTCGCCCTCCCCACCATCGCCTCCACGTCGCGCAGCAGCTGCCTGGCGTCGTACACGATCCCGTCCTTCACCACGACCTTGACCCCGCCCACCCGCTCCGCCGCGCCGGTCGTGTCGTTCACGCGGATCGCCCCGGTGCCGTACAGCACCTTGAAGTCGTCGAGCGGGTTCTGATCGACGAGCACGAGATCGGCGAGGTAGCCGGCGCGCACCACGCCCGTTTCCGGCTTCGTTCCATGCGGTGCGGCCAGCGCCTCCGCGCCCCACATCGTCGCCGAGCGGACGACTTCGAGCGGATGGAAGCCGGCCTCCTCCAGCAGCTCGAATTCGCGGATGTAGTCGAAGCCGTAGAGCTTGTAGATGAAGCCGGAGTCGGAGCCGGTGGTGACATGCCCGCCGCGGTTCTTGTAGTCGTTGAGGAAGCGCATCCAGAGGCGGTAGTTGTTCTTCCACTCGATCTCGTCCTGCGTCGTCCAGTGGTACCAGTACGCGCCGTGCGCGGTACGGCTGGGCTGGTAGAAGCGCCACAGCGACGGCAGCGTGTAGCGCTCGTGCCACTCCGCGCGCATGGCCCGCATCAGGTCGCGGTTGGCCTCGTAGATCGTCAGCGTCGGATCGATGTTGAAGTGCAGCTTGATCAGCTCGTCGATCACGGCGTTCCACGTCTCGCTGCCCGGCGGCGCGGCCTGCTTCCAGAGCCGGCCGGCGTAGCCGAAGCGGTCCTGCTCGTTGCCGTAGTTGTACGACGGCGGGTAGTCCTGGATGGTGCGATCGGTGAAGAGCGACTCCGGGAGACCGTACCAATGCTCCATGCCGCGCAGGCCGAGGCGGGCGGCGGAGAGGATGTTCGACTCGGCCACGCCCATCTGGGCGAGATGCGTCGTCGATCCGAGGTGGAGCTTCTTCGCTTCGTCGAGGAGCGCGGCGAGGATGTCGGGCTGGAAGATCGGGTCGGTGGATTGGAATACCTTCAATCCGTCGAAGCCCTTTTTCGCCGCCCACTGCACGAACTTGCGGGCCTGCTCCGGCGTGTCGATCGCGCCGCCGTCCCACGAGCGCCGGGTAGTGAAGATGTACGGCACGATGCGTGGCGCGACGATCTCGTTGCGCGCGCTGCGGTCGCGCTCGTGCAGGCACCAGTCGGCGCCGTTGCCGCAGCCCGGCTCGCGCACCGTCGTGATGCCGTGCCCCATCCAGAGTTTGTAGACGTACTCCGCGGTCGTCCCCTGCTCGCGTCCGCCGGCGTGGCCGTGCATGTCGATGAAGCCGGGCAGCAGGTACATGCCCGTGCCGTCGATCTCCTTCGCCGCGTTCTTCGGCCGTCCCTCCGGCTTGATCGGGACCATCGGCACACCGACGACGCGCACCTCGCGGATGCGGTTCCCTTCGATGACGACGTCGGCGGGCCCGAGCGGCGGCGCGCCGGTGCCGTCGATGACGGTGACGCCGCGGATGATCAGCCGCGGGAACGGCCCTTCCCCTTCGCCGGGGCGGCGGTCGGGGGCGAAGGGCGGCGGGTTTTGGGCGAGGGCGGCGGTGGCGAGGAGGAGGAGGAGCGGGAACAGCTTGCGCATATCACGAGGAGGATATCGAAGAAGAATTGCGAATACCGAATGGCGAATTGAGAATGAAGAATTCTTCCTTCTGAATTCTTCGGAACCCCATGAACGACCACGGCGTCAACACCTGGATCGAATTGCAGGAGATCCTCTTCGGCGGCACCTGGCAGCCGTCCATCCGCCGCCACCGTTCGCAGTACGTCTACCGCGGCGCGCCTTCGGTCAAGCACGGCCTCGACACCAGCCTGCAAATGGGCGGCTTCGAGGCCCACGAGAGGCACCTCCTGGCCAGCTTCCGCAAATACGCGACGCGCCACGCCGTGCACGGCGACTCGGTTTGGAACTGGCTCTCGCTGGCGAAGCACCACGGGCTGCCGACGCGGCTCCTCGACTGGACGTACTCGCCGCTCGTGGCCATGCACTTCGCCACGCACGACTTCCGCCACTTCGACGAAGACGGCGCGATCTGGACGGTCGATTACCTGAAGACGAACGCCTCGCTCCCCGCCCCGCTGCGCCGCCTCCTCGGCGAGGAGCAGAACATCTTCACCAC
>JBKOUP010000308.1:0-5528 GCA_046723495.1 Acidobacteriota bacterium | reverse complement strand
GTCCATTCCGTTGTCTTTGGCGGCTTCAGCTCCGAATCGTTGCGCGACCGCATCAACGATGCACAGGCGTCCGTCCTCGTTACCGCTGACGGCGGCTGGAGGCGAGGCCAGATCGTCCCGCTCAAACAGATGGCAGACGAGGCGCTGACGGCGACGCCGTCAATCCGCCACGTCGTCATCGTCCAGCGGCTGCACGGCGCGCCGATTCCCATTCACGTCAAGGAAGGACGCGACCACTGGTATCACCGGTTGATGCTCGAGGCGTCGTATTCCTGCGAACCCGAGAAGATGGACGCCGAGGACATGCTCTACATCCTCTACACGTCCGGCACCACCGGTAAGCCGAAGGGGATCATGCATACGACCGGCGGCTATCTCACCGGCACGTACGCGACGACCAAGTGGGTCTTCGACATGAAAGACGAGGACGTGTACTGGTGCACCGCCGACATCGGCTGGGTGACCGGCCACAGCTACGTCGTCTACGGACCGCTCGCCAACGGCGCGACCGTCGTCATGTACGAAGGCGCACCCGACTGGCCCGCGAGGGATCGTTTCTGGGAGCTCATCGAGAAGTACGGCATCACCATCCTCTACACCGCGCCCACCGCGATTCGCGCATTCATGCGCTGGGGCAATGAGTGGCCGGCGCGCCGGGACCTCGGCTCGCTGCGACTGCTGGGATCGGTCGGCGAACCCATCAACCCCGAGGCCTGGATCTGGTACTGGAAGAACATCGGCGGCGAGCGCTGCCCCGTCGTCGACACGTGGTGGCAGACGGAGACCGGCGCGATCCTGATCACGCCGCTCCCCGGCATCGTGCCGACGAAGCCCGGCTCGGCGACGAAGCCGTTCCCGGGGATCGAAGCGGCCATCCTCGACGACAAGGGGAACAAGATCGAGGTCGGCGGCGGATACCTGGCCATCCTCTCGCCGTGGCCGTCGATGCTGCGCGGCATCTACGGCGACCCGGAGCGCTACGAGAAGCAGTACTGGTCGAAGTGGCCGGGGATCTACTTCACCGGCGACGGCGCGAAGCGCGACGAGGACGGCTATTTCTGGCTCCTCGGCCGCGTCGACGACGTGATGAACGTGGCCGGACACCGCATCGGCACGATGGAGGTGGAGTCGGCGCTGGTCGATCACCAGTCGGTGGCCGAGGCCGCGGTGGTGGGCATCAACCACGAGATCAAGGGGACGGCGATCGCCGCGTTCGTCATCGTCAAGGCCGCGCAGTTGGAGGCGGCGAAGCAGGACCCGGCGAAGTTCGAGAAGGAGCTGAAGGAGCACGTGGCCGAGAAGATCGGCGCGATCGCGAAGCCGGAGAAGATCCTGGTGACGGCGGACCTGCCGAAGACGCGCTCGGGAAAGATCATGCGCCGCCTGCTGCGCGACATCGCCGAGGGGCGGGCGCTGGGCGACGTGACGACGCTGGCGGATCCGACGGTGGTGGCGTCGCTGAAGGATCGATACGAAGAAGAGGGGTAACCGTCATCCTGAGGCGCGAAGACGCCGAAGGATCTCGAGCTTCCCATTCCGAGATCCTTCGCTTCGCTCAGGATGACGTGCGTCAGTCTTCCTCGAGCCCCTTCCCGATCCGAAACATGTGTCCGTCCGGATGGCGCACGTGCATCTCGCGCACGTTCCACGGCTCGTCCGTCGGCGGCATCGTGACCTCGATTCCATTCGCCTGGCACTCTGTGTAGACGGCGTCGACGTCGTCGACCCAGAGCGACATCCACGTGCCCGCGCTTCCCTGACATTCCTGGCAGAGGAAGATCTCGTAACGGCCCGAACAGACGGCGCCGAACGTCGGCGGATCGCCCCAGTCCCACGCTTTCTGCCAGCCGAGTTTCTCGAACCAGGCGAAGCTCGCGCCGATGTCGGAGACGTTGAGGATGGGGGTTAGTCCCTTCGCCAGCATCGCGATATCGTACGCCCGTTGAAAACGGTCCTGATCACCGGCGGCTCGCGCGGCATCGGCCGCGTCACGGCCATGCGCCTGCTCGCCGACGGCTGGTCGGTGGCGTTCACTTACAGCCGCTCGAAGGAAGCGGCCGTGGCGTTCCAGGAGGAGGCGCGGGCGACGCTCGACGACGACGCGCCGCTGATCGAGGCCTTCGCCGCCGACGTGCGCGACGACGCCAACAACCACGCCCTCGTCGAGCGCGTGCTGGCCCGCTTCGGCTCGCTCGACGCGCTGGTGAACAACGCCGGCATCCGCCACGACGCACTGATGTACACGATGTCGCTGGCGCAGTTTCAGGACGTCGTCGACACGAATCTCATCGGGGCCTGGTCGACGTCGAAGGCCGTGCTGCCGCATCTGATGCGCCAGCGCCGCGGCGCGATCGTCAACGTGGCCTCGCTCTCGGGATTGCACGGCGTGGTCGGGCAGACGAACTACTCCGCGGCGAAGGGCGGCCTCATCGCCATGACCCGCTCGCTGGCGCGCGAGGTGGCCCGCAGCGGCATTCGCGTGAACTGCATCGCGCCCGGGCTCGTGGAGACGGACATGATCAGCGATCTCGCCGACGACGTGCGCCGGCAGATGATCCACGACATCCCGATGCGCCGGGTGATCCGCGCCGACGAGGTCGCAGCGGGGATCGCATTTTTGTTGAGCGACGACGCCAGCGCGATCACGGGGCAGGTGCTGTGCATCGACGGAGGCGCCTCGGCGTGACGAGCTACTCGGTCGTCATTCCAACGTACAACCGCCTCGACATGCTCCTCCGCGTGCTCGACGCGCTGGAGCGCCAGCGCGGCGCGCCGGAGTTCGAGGTCATCGTCATCAACGACGGCTCGAGCGACGGCACCGACGCCGCGCTCGCCCAGCGCAAGGGCATCGTCTACCGCGCCCAGCCGAACGGCGGGCCGGGGCGGGCCCGCAATCACGGCGTGTCGCTGGCCAGCGGCAACGTCGTGATTTTCATCGGCGACGATACCGTCCCCGAGGAGAGCTTCGTGGCGGAGCACGCGCGCGTGCACGCCGGCCGCGACCCGCTCACCGCCTGCCTCGGCTTCACCGGCTGGCCGCGCGGCGAGCGCGTCACCGCGTTCATGGACTACATCAACGACTACGGCCTGCAGTTCGGCTATCGCCTGATCGAAGACGGCGCGGTCGTGCCGTTCAATTTTTTCTACACGTCGAACATCTCCATCGACCGGGAGCTTCTGGCCGAGCATCCGTTCGACACGAGCTTTCCCGCGGCGGCGTGGGAGGACATCGAGCTCGCCTACCGCCTCGACAAGCTCGGGCTCAAGATCCGCTACAACGCCCGGGCGGTGACGCGGCACTACCATCCCATGAGCGTCGACTCGTTCGCGCGGCGGCAATACACGGTGGGAAAGTCCGGCGCGATTTTCTACAGCAAGCATCCCGAGCTCGGCCACTTCCTCGGCGTGCACGAGCTGGAGACGCACACGCTCGCCGACGACCGCACGCTCGCGAAGCTCCGCCGCCGCGCGCGCCTCGGCGAACGGTTTCGCCTGCTGGCCCGGCCGAAGGTGTTCGAGACGTTGATGCGCGAGCATTATCTGAGAGGATTGCGCGACGGGTTGAATGTTCATCACGTTTGAAGGCATCGAAGGCTCCGGCAAGACCACGCAGCTGAACAGCCTCGCCGCGACGCTGCGCGAGCGCGGCCACGGCGTCGTGGTGACGAAGGAGCCGGGCGGCACGCCGCTGGCCGACCGCATCCGGGCCATCCTGCTCGACAGCGGGTCCGTGATCGATCCCGTGGCCGAGTTGTTCCTGTTTGCCGCATCACGGCGGCAGAACGTGATGGAGATCATCCGCCCCGCCCTCGCCCGCGGCGAGGTCGTGCTCTGCGACCGCTTCACCGACTCGACGCTCGCGTACCAGGGCTTCGGACGCCTTCTCACGCTCGACCGCCTCCGGGCCCTGAACGACTGGGCCACCGACTCGACGCGGCCCGACCTCGTGTTGATCTTCGACATCGCCGAGGAGAAAGGGCTGACGCGGGCGCGATCGCGCAACGAGGAGGCGGCGGCGGACGAGGGGCGCTTCGAGCTCGAAGACCTGCGCTTTCATCGCCGTGTCCGCGAGGGCTATCTCGCGCTCGCCGCGGCCGAGCCGCAGCGCTACGTCGTCATCGAGGCCGAGGGAAGCGCGGACGAGGTGTTCAAACGAATGATGGACGTGCTGGAGCCGCGACTGCGATGAGCGACAAGGCCACGCTTCTCCTCGACACCGCGCGGCGCGGCGAGCTGCACCACGCCATCATCCTCTACGGTCCCGCACCGGAGGCCCTGCGCGCGCTGGCACTGCAGGTCGCGCAGACGCTGAACTGCCTCAACGGCACGACCGGCGACGACTGCGCGTCGTGCCAGCGCATCGCCCGGCGCACGCATCCGGACGTGCACTTCGTCGAAGTCGGCGAGGAGCGGAAATTGATCAGCGTCGAGCAGGTGCGCGACATCGTCGCCGCCGCGACGCTTCGTCCGTACGAGGGCCGCAACAAGGTCTTCATCATCGATCCCGCGGATGCGCTCAGCGTCGGCGGATCGAACTCGCTCCTGAAGACGCTCGAGGAGCCGCCGCGCGACACCGTCTTCATCCTGCTGACGCGCTCATACGACCTGCTGCTGCCGACGATCAGGTCGCGCTCGCAGCCGACGTACATCGGCGGCACCGCGCCGCGCGACGAGGAGCTCGCCGCCGACATCGCCTCCGCATTGCGCCGATTCGGCGAGACGCATGACAGCGCGACGCTGCTGGCGCTGGCCTCGCTCGTCGCCTCCGCCGATCAGCCGAACGAAGCGATCGCGCTCCTCGGCGAGGCGCTCTGCGAGGCCGTCGCCGGCAACATCGAAGTCGGGATTCCGCGCGAGCGCCTGCTCGCCGCCGCGGATACGAGCATGGCGGCGATCCGCTGGCTCGGCGTCAACGCCGACCCGCGGCTGCTCGTGGAACAGATCGTTGCAACTCTCGTCTAAAAAAAGGCGACCCCGCCGTTGCCGGCGGGGTCAGGGAAATCTACTGGACTGGTGGGCGCGAACGCTCAGAGGTGAGTACTCAGGTCGGTAAGATTCAAAGAAGCTTTCAAGAGGTGTTTACTTCTGGCGGGGTTTTACAGCTGGAAGCTAATTCCCGCCCTCCGATCCAGTAAAGCTTGCATGCTTGATACGAGTGGATTATCGCACACTTTGTGAAAAAATTCTCAATGTAACCGAGCCGTTACAACCTACTGATTCGTCAACAGATAACCGACACTTTCGGAAACGTCGTTAACCTACTACAGAATGACCGTTCGGTCAACGCAGCACAATTTGTGTACGCGGATCATCCCCAAGAGGTTTCGACCAGGCTCGTGCGTAGCGACATAGCCGCGCGTGACAGGGGTCACCGGGCGACGAGGGAGGGCATCGGGGCAAGCGACCGGGCAATGTTGATGTGCCCAGCAAGCGTCTCGGCAGGCTCGCCGTTGACCAGAATCCGGACACGTTTCGCCTCGGCGAAGTTCGCGGTGACGGTCTGCACCACCGCGTAGACGGCCATCAGC
>JBKOUP010000416.1:0-2168 GCA_046723495.1 Acidobacteriota bacterium | reverse complement strand
GCTGAAGGTCTACCTGAGGCCGCTGGACGCCGACTATCTCGTCGCTGGCGACGGCGAGGAAGCGCTGGCCCTGGCCCAGGCCCGCCTCCCCGACGTCGTCCTCCTCGACGTGATGATGCCGAAGCGCAGCGGCTGGGACGTCTGCCAGGCCTTGAAGGCCGTGCAGCGGACCGCGCAGATCCGCGTCGTCCTCGTCACCGGCCGCGGCGAGGTGAAGGACCGCCTCACCGGACTGCAGCTCGGCGCCGACGAATATCTGGTCAAGCCCTTCAACCGCGACGAGGTCGTCAAGCGCGTGGCCGCGCTGCTGCAGCGCCCGCGCGACGCCGAGGCCGCGCCCGCCGAGCCGCTCAAGCCTCCGGTGGAGTCGCTCCTCTTCGACCGCGCCAGCGGTCTGCCGACGGTGCCGGTCGTCCTCGGCCGGCTCAAAGAGATGCTCATCGAGCAGGGAGAGCTCGGCATCATCTACATCGACATCGAGCAGTTCGAATCGATCGAGGCCGAGTACGGCTGGGCCTTCTTCGACGAGTTTGTCCGCCGCGCCGGCGAGACCATCGTCGGCGAAGGGAAGGCCCGCTTCCCGAACTCCATCGTGGCCTCGAACCTCGTCGGCGGCTCGAGCTTCTACGTCGTCTTCGAGACCCGCGGCAAGGACCTCCTCCAGGAGTCGGCCTTCGACACCATCGCCAACGACATGCGCGAGACACTGATCGAGGCCATGCGCGAGCGCTTCCCGAACATGCAGCAGGGGCAGATCGGCTTCTTCGTCGGCGTGGCCCGCGTCGACTACCGGCCCCAGATCCGCCTGGAGCGGCAGATCTATCAGGGGATGCAGACCGCCGCCGACGCCGTGCGCGACGCCGAGCACGAGCGCAAGCGCCAGCTCACCCGCGAGCTGCGCGACATCATCCGCCGCAAGCGCGTGACGACGCTGTTCCAGCCCATCGTGCGCGCCCGCGACAACGCCATCTTCGGCTACGAGATCCTCACCCGCGGGCCGTCCCACTCGTCGTTCCGCAACTCGGACATGCTCTTCTCCTTCGCCCGCGAGTCGAAGCTGGCCTGGGGACTGGAATCGATCGCCCTCGAATGCGCGCTGCGCAGGCTGCGCAACGCGCCGCTCGACGGCCGCAAGTTCCTGCTCAACCTGGAGGCGGAGATGTTCGTGGAGTCGGAGCTGCGCATCCACGAAGTCGTCTCCTTCTTCGCCGAGCACCGCGGCCACTTCGTCTTCGAGCTCACCGAGCGCGCCGCCATCGAGGACTACAACGTCTTCCGCCACTTCCTCGACGAGTTCCGGGCCAAGGGGATCGAGGTGGCCATCGACGACGCCGGCTCCGGCTACGCCTCGCTCGAGGCTATCGCCGCGCTTGCGCCCGACTATTTGAAAGTGACGAAAGGCCTGGTCTCGACGCTGGCCAACGAGCCGATCAAGCAGGACCTGGTGCGGATGCTCGTGGAGCTCGCCGGAAAGATCAACGCCAAGACGATCGCCGAGGGGATCGAGACGGTGGAGGAGTACGAGGCCTGCCGCGACCTGGGCATCGATCTGCTGCAGGGCTACTACCTCGCCCATCCGCAGGAGCAGCTCCGCACCGGCGACGCCGAGGTCGCGGAGATGGTGGGCAGGCAGCGGGCGCGTACATCAAACCGTAACCTTCCGTCCGTAGCATCCCCGCGGTGAAGATCGCGAAGTACGAGCTCCGGGAGCTCCTCGGCAAGGGTGGCATGGTGGAAGTATGGCTCGCCGTTGACGAGACGCTCAAACGCGAGGTGGCCATCAAAGTTCTGCCTGAGGCGACCGCAGCTGACCCGGAATTTCGCGCGCGATTTCTTCGCGAGGCGCGCTTAGCGGCGCGCCTCAACCATCCTCACATCGCCACGATCTTCTCCGTCGAGGAGCACGGCTCGGCGCTCTACCTGGTCATGGAGCTAATCAAAGGGACGGCCCTCGATCGCGTCATCGCCGGCGGCCCCATCGCGGCCGCCACCGCGGTCGAGATCATGCTCGAAGTGGCGTCGGCGATCGGCGAGGCCCACGCGTACGGCATCATCCACCGCGACATCAAACCCGAGAACATCATGATCGCCGCGAACGGCGTGAAGGTCCTCGACTTCGGCGTGGCCCGCGAGATCGTTCCCAGCGACGACGCCAAGATGACCAAGGT
>JBKOUP010000426.1:0-7922 GCA_046723495.1 Acidobacteriota bacterium | reverse complement strand
GTCCGAGACTGCGCATCAATACTCCTCTTCTTCTTCGTCGTCCTCTTCCTCGGGCTCTTCACGCTCGGGGACGACCGCTTCTTCGTCTTCCTCGCCAGCGGCGGTGGAGCTTTCGCTTTCCGCGGCGAACTCCGGCTCCTCGATGGGCTCTTCCACCACGACGGCGGCGCGGCTGCGGCTGCGCGACGGCGTCGCCACCGGCGCTTCCTCGGCGTCGCGCTGATCGGCGCCGCATTTCGGGCAGAGCGGCACGGGCTTGCCGAGGTCGTAAAACTTCGTGTGGCAGCTATAACAGGTGTACTTCTTTCCCAGGTCAGGCATCGGCGATGTCTCTCCGTCGAAAAAGCGGCGACAGGCTAGCACAGACCGGGGCGCTCGTGCCGTGGTTCAACTACTGCGTCTTCGGCACGCCGTTGTTCGACGCCGCGCGCGAGCCGGCGTTGTTCGCGCCGCCCTGTCCGTGCGAGTGCGCCTCGCTTGCCTGCATGGCCAGCTTCTGCGCTTCGGGGAAGAGCTCCAGCGCCTTTGCCACCTGGCTGTCGCCCTGCAGCCGGTACGGATACGACGCGTCGTAGCCGAACTTCGCGGCGATGATCTCCGCCTTCAGCGCGCGCTCGATGTAGTTCCTGTCGTTCGGCTTCTGCAGCGCGTCGCGGATGTCGGCGAGCGATGCGATGTCCTTCGACGCCGCGAAGTTGACGAAGTCCTCGATCACGGCGGGCGTGACGGCCACGTCCTTCGTCACGTCGGGATGCTTGGCCGCGTAGTCGACGCCGTAGTTGAAGATCGCGCTGCGCACTTCGAGGATCTGCGTCGTGCGCGTCAGCGGCGCCGGCTTGACGAAGAAGTCCGGAGTGATGCCGCCGCCGCCGTAGACGACGCGGCCGGTGTCGGTGGAGTACTTCTTGCGGTCCTTGAGCGGGATCTCGGCGTTATTTTCGTCGTCGTTCTCGCCGGCGACGTAGTAGTCGTAGAACGAGCTGTAATCGCGCTGGATGTTGCGGCCCGACGGCGTGTAGTACTTCGACGTCGTCAGCGCCAGCCCGGCGCCGTACTGCAGCGTGTAGACGCTCTGCACCAGGCCCTTGCCCCAACTGGTCTCGCCGACGACGAGGCCGCGGTCGTGGTCCTGGATCGCGCCGGAGACGATCTCCGACGCCGAGGCGCTGCCGCGGTTGACGAGCACGACCAGCGGCGTGTCCAGCTTCTGATGCTTGCCGGGAGCCAGGTAGTTCTGCTCCGAGTCGGGCGTGCGCCCCTTCGTGTAGACGATCATCTGCCCCTTGTCGAGGAAGTGATCGGCGACGCCGACGGCGGCGTCGAGCAGGCCGCCCGGGTTCTGGCGCAGGTCGAGGACGAGCTTCTGCATCCCGTTAGCCTTGAGCTTGTCGATGGCTTCGTCGAGCTCGCGCACGGTCGTGGCCGTGAAGTCCTTGATGCGGATGTAGCCGATGCCCGGCTTGAGCATGAGCACGTTGGAGATCGAGTTGGTGGGGATGGCCGCGCGGACGATCGACAGCGGGATCGGCTCCTTGATGCCGACGCGCATGATCTTGATGTGGACGGTGGTGCCCTTCGGGCCCTTGAGGCGCTTGACGACTTCGTCGAGGGAGAGGTCGTCGGTGGAGACGCCTTCGACCTCGGAGATGACGTCGCCGGCGCGGATGCCGAGACGGGCCGCGGGCGTCCCTTCCAGCGGCGTGATGACCGTGACCTGATCGTTGCGCTTGGTGACGAGGATGCCCAGGCCGTAGAACGAGCCCTTCTGGCGATCCTGCATGTCGGCGTATTCCTTCGGCTCGAGGAAGTTCGTGTGCGGGTCGAGCGTGCGCAGCATGCCGTCGATCGACGAGTAGACGAACTTGTCCGCGCCGGTCTCTTCCGGCGCCCAGGCTTTCACGGCGTCGAGCAGATCGGTGTACTCCTTGAACCGCTTCTGCACTTCAGACTGCACGGGCGAGCCGAACAGCCGGTTGCCGTAGAATCCGCCGAACAGCGTCGCGCCGGCGATGGCGGCGACGAGCGTCAGCGAGAAGGTCCACTTCTCGGTCTTTCTGAGTTTTGTCATGGTCGGTCTCTTAACGTCATTATAAGGGCGGAGTATTCACCGGCGGGGGGGTGTTCACCCGCACGTTACCAATCGGAAAGAGGTCTTCATGTTCGGATCACTGGGACTCCCCGAGCTGCTGATGATTTTCGTCGTGGCCCTCATCGTATTCGGGCCGCGGAAGTTGCCCGAGATCGGCAAGACCCTCGGCAAAGCCCTCGGCGAGTTCAAGAAAGCCAGCGACGAACTGAAGAACACCATCGAGCGCGAAGTCCACGTCGAAGAGCTCAAGGAGCTGAAAAACCTGGCCGTGATGCCTCCGGCTGTGGACACGACGGTATCAAGAGCCGAGCCAGCCGCGGTCAACGCCGAGGGCGGCCCGTCGCCGGCGCCGGCCGCCGTCCCCAATCCCGCCAGCCCCGAGTCGACCAATGTCTGATACGGCCCCTGTCGAGGTCATCCGCGACGAAGAGGCACCGAAGGACCGCGAGCTCACGAAGATGTCGTTCCTCGAGCACCTCGAGGAGCTGCGCAAACGGCTGATCGTCTCCATCATCGCCCTGCTGGCCGGGTTCATCGTCTGCTGGAGCTTCGCCGACAAGATTTATGGCGTTCTGCAGGCCCCGCTGCTCAACGCCCTTCCGAAGGGCGAGAAGCTCGCCTTCACACGCCTGACCGGACCGTTCATCCTCTACATGAAGGTGGCCTTCCTGGCCGGCATCTTCATCGCCGCGCCGGTGATCCTGCTGCAGCTCTGGCTGTTCATCGCCCCGGGACTCTACAAACGCGAGCGCCGGCTGGCCGCGCCGTTCATCATCGGAGCAACGATCTTCTTCATTGTCGGCGGCTACTTCGGGTACCGCGTGCTGCTGCCCGGCATGTGCGACTTCTTCGTGCAAACCGGCAAGCAGTTCAAGCAGATGATCACGATCGACGACTACTACTCGTTCGCGAGCACGATCATCCTCGCCACCGGCGCGGTGTTCGAGACGCCGATCCTGATCTTCTTCCTGGCCCGCCTCGGCATCGTCACGCCGGCGTTCCTGCTGCAGAAGTTCAAGTACGCCGTGGTGCTGGCGTTCATCATCTCGGCGATCGTGACGCCCACGCCCGACATGATGACGCAGACGATGCTGGCCCTGCCGATGATCGGGCTCTATCTCATCGGCGTGGCGGTGGCCTACCTCTTCGGCAAGAAGGTGACCTGATGTTCTGCCCGCAGTGCGAGGCGGAATACCGCGAAGGCTTCACCGAGTGCAGCGACTGCGACGTGGCGTTGGTGGAGACGCTGGAACCGCACGAGCGCGAGGAGATCGCGCCGGGGCTGACAGTGGTCTTTCAGACTCCCAACCCCGAGGAGCTCGCCGAGATCGTCGACCGGTTGGAGAAGGCCAAGGTGCCGTACGTGATCGAGGCCGGCACCGCGCTGGCGCTGCTCGACGACCGCGAGTACGACGCCGACGACCCGCAGTGGCAGGCGCGGCTATCCGTCATCACGGAACTGCTCGAGCGCGCGGAGCGGATCGTGCAGCAGGTGTTGGCTGCTAGAATCAAAACGTGAAGTACCAGGACATCATCACGATTGAACCCGGCAAGCGCGGCGGACAGCCGTGCATCCGAGGTTTGCGCATCACCGTCTATGACGTCCTGTCGTATCTGGCGTCCGGCATGACCGAGGAAGAGATCCTCTCGGATTTTCCGGACCTGACTCACGAAGATCTTCTGGCGGCGTTGAGCTACGCTGCGGATCGTGAACGGAAGACGCTGGTGTCGCACGGGTGAAGCTGTTCTTCGATCACCACTTATCGCACAAACTGGTCGCGAAGCTCGCCGATATCCATCCAGACAGCACTCACACGCGTCTTCTCGGTTTCGGCCACACTAGCGACTCGGACCTTTGGCGATATGCGCGAGAGCACGGGTTTATCTTCGTCACGAAAGATGAAGACATTCCGGAGCTTGCGGTTCTTCGAGGTGCGCCGCCGAAAGTCGTTTGGCTACGCATCGGCAACTGCAAGACAGCCGCCGTGGAGCGCCTGATTCGCCGTAATTCGTTGCGGATCCGGCAACTCGCAGATGACGACGAACGCATCATTCTCGAGTTGTTCAGCGACGATTAGCCGAGCCTACCGCTCGATCTCGAAATCCGCCGAGGTCGCCGCCATGGCTTCGTTGAAGATCACCACCGTCTCACTGACCGGCAGGAGCACCGTGTGGTTGCGCTGCTGCACCTCCATGATGACCTCGTAGTAGCCGGCGTCGTCGTTGACGGAGATGAGCGTCGCCTGCTTCCCCTTGATCTCCAGGGTGCGGTTGAAGATCGAGACCTTCGCCGGGATTTCCATCGGCGCGGAGAGTAACACGACGAGGAGGACAGGCAAGAGCACCTGTCCTCCTCCGAATCGGGTTACGGCTTCTTCTTGGCCGGCGGCGGGGTGACCGGCTGCTGCTGCTTCTCGGCGGGCTCCCGGTCGTCGTGCACGGCCGACATCGACTTCGGCGTGGCGAAGTAGGCCTCGTCGAATTTCGCGCCGGCGGAGTTCTTCATCGCGTCGAGCGTCTCCGTCATCTTCTTCTGGCGAAGGGCCTTCTCGATGGTCGGGCGAACCTGCTCCATCGGAGTCATGTCATGCGACTCCACCTTGATGATGTGGTAGCCGAACTGCGTCTTCACCACCGGGGTGATCTCGCCGGGCTTCGCTTCGAACGCGGCCTTCTCGAACTCCGGGACCATCTGGCCGTGGCCGAACGAGCCGAGGTCGCCGCCGTTGGAGCCGCTGCCGGCGTCGGCCGACTCCGACTTCGCCAGCAGCGCGAAATCGCCGCCGGCCACGAGCTTGGCCCGGATCTCCTCCGCCTTCGCCTTCGCCTCGGCGTCGGTCAGCTGCTTCTGCCCTTCCTTCGCCGGCGGCGCGGCCGGACTGCCCGCGGGGGCGATCAGGATGTGCCGGGCGTGGACCTGCTCGTAGTCCTTCTTGTGCTCGTCGTAGTACGCCTTCACGTCCGCGTCGCTGATCGTGATGCCCTTTTCGATCTTCTTCAGCTCCGCCGTGGCGATGAGGTTCGCGCGCATCAGCTCGAGCTGGCGCTGCACCTCGGGATCGCTCTGCAGATTTTCCTTCATCCCCTGCGCCGCGAGCAGCTTCATGCGCAGGTAATCCTCGGCGAACTGCTTCTTGCCGGGACCGAGGGCGAACTGCTGGTACTCGTTCGGGAGCGTCTTCACCGCCCCCTCGAACTCGGACCTGCGGACCGAAATCCCGTTGGCCGTGATGATGACCGGGTCCGCGTCCGCGGCCGTCGCGACCGGGGTTGGTGCCGGGGCCGGGGCTGGTGCCGAGGCCTTTGCGGGAGCCGGCGCCGCCCTCGGCACCGGGACCGCCGGCCTTTTCTCCTGCGCCATCACGACCGTCGCGGCCGCGAGCGCAAGCATGCAGGTGATCGATGTATTCTTCACGAAATTCTCCTTTTTTCCGGTGAGACCGCGAGCTGAAACGGGGGCGGGCGCTTACAACTTCCCGAGAGCGGCCTCGAGCCGCTTCACCCCTTCGCGGATGCGCTCCATCGACGTGGCGTAGCTGATGCGGACGTAGTCGTTGGCGCCAAAGGCGCTGCCGGGCACGACCGCGACGCGGGCCTCGTCGAGCAGGTACGTCGCGAATGAATTCGAGTCGTGGATGCCGCCCCGCCCGAAGAACCGCCGCACCTCGGGGAAGAGATAGAACGCGCCGTCGGGATCCGTGCAGCAGAAGCCGTCGATGGCGTTGAGCGCCGGCACGAGGTACGCGCGACGCTGGCGATAGGCGTCGTGCATCCGCTCCGCGTCGTCCTCCGCGCCGTTGAGGGCCGCCACCGCCGCCGCCTGCGAGATCGAGCTCGGATTCGACGTCGAGTGGCTCTGGATCTTCCCCACCGCGGAGATCAGCTCCGGATGCGCGACCGCGTAGCCGAGGCGCCACCCTGTCATGGCGAACGTCTTCGACATCGAGTTCACCGTGATCACCGTCTCCGGGTACTCCTCGAACCAGCGCACCGCCGAGACGTGGCGGTTGCCGTCGTAGACGAAGAGCTCGTACGTCTCATCGTAGAGCAGGAAAAGCCCGCGCGACGCGCACCACTCCACGATTCGCTCCAGCTCCGCCTCTTCGATGACCGCGCCGGTCGGATTGCACGGCGAGTTGATGATCACGCCGCGCGTGCGCTCGCTGGCCACCGCTTCGATCGACTCCAGCGTCGGCCGGAAGTGATTCTCCGGATCGGTCGGCGCGAACACCGGCCGTCCGCCCGCGAACGCGACCTGGTCGGGGAAGCTGACCCAGTACGGCGACAGGATGATGACTTCGTCGCCGTCGTCGACGAGGGCAAGGACGATGTTGAAGAGCTCCTGCTTGCCGCCCGTGCCGCAGATGATGTGCTCGGCGCGCACGCTCGTGCCGAAGCGGCGGTTGTAGCGCGCGGCGACGGCGTCGCGCAGCGGCTTGGTGCCGAGGATGTTCGTGTACTTGGTTTGTCCCGCGTCGATGGCCTGCTTGGCCGCCTCGGCCACGAAGCGCGGCGTGGCGAAGTCGGGCTCGCCCGGGCCGAGGTCCACGACGTCGTAGCCTTTGGCGATCAGGTCTTGGGCGCGGTTCATCACCGCCAGCGTCGGCGAGATCTCGATGTCCGTCACGCGGCGCGTGAGGCGAAGCCGTTCGGTGGTCGTGGTCGTCATGCGAATCGCTCGGCGAGCGTGATGCGGAGACCGCGCCACGCGGGCGGCACTTTGCGGCTCGCTGCCAGCCGCACAAGCTCGACGATGCACCAGGCAAGATACACGTAAATCATCGCCTCGCGCCACGGCGGCACGAGGAATTGCACGAGCCAGAAGACGAAGAGGATCAGCGCCTCGTGGAAGGTCAGCTCCAGGTTCAGCAGGAGCAGAAAGCCGAGGAAGCTCTGCAGGATCGTCAGCAGGATCTCCTGGCGCTGCATGGTGTCGAAGGTGATCGGCTGCAGCGAGCCCGCGCTGATCACGAAGATGATCGGGATCATCGCCGAGAGGATCGACCACTGGTTGATGTTCGACGAGACCATGTTCATCAAGGCGACGTTCGCCGACGTCACCTTCCGCGCCCAGTAGAAGGCGCTCAGCTTTTCCGGGAACTCGGAGAGGAAGGGCGCGACCCACTGGACGAAGACGAACGTCGAGACGCCGAGCGACGTGGCGATGGCCAGCATGGAGTCGAGGAACGGATGCGCGGAGAAGTAGAGCAGCAGGCCGCCGGCCACGAAGAGGAAGAGGATGGCCGCGCCGCGCGGACGCGGCGACATCGCCAGCACGCGCCGCGGCACATAGCCGAGGTCTTCGAGCGCTTCCTCCTCCTGATCGCGCGGCGGGATCTTCCAGAGGATGAAGAGGTAGACGAAATAACAGGCCGTGAGCGGG
The DNA here is from genome assembly GCA_046723495.1 of Acidobacteriota bacterium. Taxonomy (GTDB): domain Bacteria; phylum Acidobacteriota; class Thermoanaerobaculia; order Gp7-AA8; family Gp7-AA8; genus DATDFB01. The sequence continues at coordinate 450 of JBKOUP010000426.1, read as the reverse complement.
AAGGCGTCCCACAGCGTCAGCGATCCTTTCCACCAGATGAAGGTGAAGTAGAGGATCGGCAGCAGCAGGCCGAAGATCTCGATGGAGTGCTCGGGCTCGAGGTCGATGTCGACGAACTTCCGCTTCTCGCGCCAGCCGAAGGCGGCGGCAACGAAGTAGATCATCGGCCAGCCGAGGCCGACCAGGAGTCGCAGGCTGCCGGTGAAGTTGGCGATGGCCAGGTGCGACTTGGACGGATCCTTGCCGGCCTGCCAGGCGATGACCGCCTCCACCGCGAATTCGGGCAGCGTCTGCAGCCACGCCAGGATGGCCAGCGCCAGCCCCTGCGACATCAGGAACTGCGCCGCCTCCGCCGCCCAGGCGATGATGAACGAGGAGAAGAGAATGCTCGGAAAGGTCCAGAGCGCGGAAAGCGGCGAGCTGCCCTTGGGTATCATCGGCGGGCGATTG
>JBKOUP010000253.1:0-14724 GCA_046723495.1 Acidobacteriota bacterium | reverse complement strand
ACAAGGCCCTGGTCATGATCGCCGACCTGCAGAAGAAGAAGTCGCAGGCGTCGGAGATGATCGACGGCCGCCCCGCCGCCGTCGTCTATCAGGAGAACATCGCCGCCGGGCAGCAGGCCCTCGCCGCGCACGACTACGACGCCGCCAAGAAGGCTTTCGACGCGGCGGCGCGCATCAAGCCGCTGCCGGCCAACGTCACTCCGCTCTACGACCAGGCCGCGCAGCAGGTGGCCAAGCTCGACGCGGCGAAGTCGCTGTTCAAGGAGCAGAAGTACACGGAGGCGGTGGCGAACCTGCAGGCGCTGCTCTCCGCCGATCCGCAGAACCGCTCCATCCAGCGGATGATCACGGACGCCCATTTCAACCTCGGCGCGCAGGCGCTGCAGGACGAGCGCTCGGATCGGACGGCCGAGGCCATCAAGGAGTTCGACGAGGTGCTCAAGGCCGACCCGAACGACGAGCTGGCCCGGAAGAGCCGCGCCCTGGCCGAGCGCTACAATGGACAACCGAAGGATTTATTGTATAAGATTTACGTGAAGTATTTGCCGCTGCGCCAAGTCTCGTGAGCCTCGATCATCCCTCCCGCGTCCGCCGCCTCGCGGCGCTCCTCATCGACCTCTCCCTCTTCGCCGCCCTCGCCATCGCCCTCTCGCCGCTGCTGCCGCCGTCGATGAGCGCCTTCGCGGTGGCCGGCCTGGCCGGCTTCGTGGTGCTGGTCTCGTATTACTACTTCGTCGGCACGTGGATGCTGTGGGGAAAGACGATCGGCGGCGCGATCTTCGAAGTGCGCGTGAGCGGGCCGATGTCGATCCGCGCGGCGTCGCTGCGCTGGCTCGGCGTGTTGGGCGCGGTCGTCGCCGCTGCCGTGCTGATCTACGTTACGGCCGTGAATTTTCCGCGCTAGCCTTCCCCGCCTCGATCCAGGCGATGCGCGTGATGAGCGATCCGAGGAGCGCCGACGCCGCCGCGGCCTTGCGTTTTCCGGCGACGCGCAAGATCAGCGGCAGCGGCCCGGAGAACATGCCGCCGATGCGCGTGGTGACGTCGGTGCCGCCGCGGGCCTCGATGCGGAAGCCGATGGCAGTCTCGGCCGCCGCCGCGGCCGCGGCCAGCCTCGACAGCGCTTTCTCGTCGTGACCGAGAAGCTCGAGGAACGACGCGGCCGTGGCCAACGCCGACGCGCCGAAGTGGATCGGCAGAGTCGACGCATGTTTTTTCCAAGCGGGAATCGCGGTCGCGCCGAGGAGGACGCCGGTGTAGGTGGCCATGACCAGTCCCGTGGCCGCGGAGACGACGGCGGCGACGTCGCTGACGATCGCCGCGGCCGAGGCGCCGCCGAACGCCGCCAGCGTCCAGGCCCCCACCGACATCGGACTCTGCGGCTTGAAGACGCGCAGCATGTTCAGGAAGCGCTCCGGCCGTCCGAGGTCGGCGATGAGCAGCGGCGTGGCCACCACCGCCCCGCCCGCGGCGATCCAGCGCGCGTCGCGCACGAGCTTGCGGTCCGCCCCGCCAAATTGCGCGGCCACGCCGATCATCGCCACCGCCCCTGCCGCTCCGCCGACGAAGAAGTAGAGCGGCACTTCCCAGGTCCAGACCGGCTTCTTCAGGAGCGGACCGTCGCGGTAGTCGGTCATCGCTTCCTGAACGCGAGCAACGACGCCAGCGCGATCGCGGCCATGCCGACCGCCGCCGCGCTCCACGATTTCTTCAAGAGGACCGTCGGCACTTCGGGGCTCTCCGGCAGGTTGTAGTCGCGCGCGTCGCCGCGCACGAGGAAGAAGGCATGCGTCCCGCCGACGCTCGTCTCCTTCGGATTCCAGATGCGCGCATCGGTCATGCCCCACGCGTGCAGCCGCGCGATGCGCTCATCGGCGTAGCGCTCGAGCACATCGAGATCGCCGAAGAGGATGGAGCCGGTCGGACACGCCGTCGCGCAGGCCGGCTGCAGACCCGCCTTCTGCCGGTCGTAGCAGAAGGTGCATTTGAAGGCGCGGCCGTCGTCGGGCTCGCGGTCGATGACGCCGAAGGGGCAGGTGACGACGCAGTAGCCGCAGCCGTTGCAGATGTCGGGCTGGACGTAGACGGAGCCGAGCTCCGTCCGCACGATCGACCCCGTCGGGCACGCCTCCAGGCACCCGGCATGCTCGCAGTGCTTGCAGACGTCGGAGGAGAACTCCCACGTCATGGCCTGAGGAGCGTTGCCGCCCCGCCCGATCTCCGGCGCCCGCTCGACGAACTTGACGTGCCGCCACGTGGAGTGGCCGAGGGCGAGGGTGTTGTCGTAGGAGCGGCCGCTCCAGCGGAAGCCGTCGTCGGGGATGCCGTTCCACTCCTTGCACGCCACTTCGCAGGCCTTGCAGCCGATGCAGAGGGTGGAGTCGGTGAAGAAGCCGGTGACAGTCATGCCCGCTCCAATCGGCACGAGATGCCCTTCGACTCGAAGATGCGCACGTTCGGCTCCTCCGACATGGCCACGAGGTCGTTGACGACGTCGCCGGTGACGAGGCCGCGGCGGCCCCAGTGGTACGGGAGGCCGACGTGGTGGACGCGGCGGCCGGCGACGTCGAGCGGGGGCATGCGCGCGGTGACGAGGGCGCGGGCGGTGATCGAGCCGCGGGCGGTGCTGACGCGCACGACCTCGCCGTTGCGCACGCCGGCCTCGGCCGCGAGCTCCGGCGAGATCTCGGCGAAGAGCTCCGGCTGCAACTCGGCGAGATGCGGCAGCGTGCGCGACATCCCGCCGGCGGTGTGGTGCTCGGTGAGGCGATACGTGGTCAGGATGTGCGGGAAGCGCGGGTCGGGCGAGCGCGCGTACTCGTTGCCGTCGCGCTCCATCATCGCCGCGGCGGGGTTGCGCTGCTGCGACGGATAGAGCGGATTCTGGATGTTCGACTCCAGCGGCTCGTAGTGCGCCGGCAGCGGCCCGTCCTTGAGGCCCGACGGTACCCAGATCCGGCCGACGCCCTCGGCGTGCATGATGAAGGGGGCGTCGCCGGGGAGCGCGTCGTCGCCGCCTTTGTCGGCGTCGCCGGGGAAGTCGGGGCGCTTGGTCTTCGTGAAGTCGGCGACGTCGTCGCCGGTCCACTCCCCTTTCGCGTCGTCCCACCAGACGAGTTTCTTGCGCTCGCTCCACGGCTTCCCCTCGGCGTCGGCGGAGCAGCGGTTGTAGAGGATGCGGCGGTCGAGCGGCCAGGCGTAGCCCCAGCCGTGGCCGTAGCGGCCGCGCGGCTTGCGGCCGTCGGCCTTGTTCTCGCCGTCGAAGACGCCGGAGTAGATCCAGCAACCGCAGGCGGTGGAGCCGTCGTTTTTCAGTTCGCTGAAGTTATGGATGTCGCCGCCGTGAATCTCGCGAAGGACCTCCTCGACCTCTTCGTCGCGATAGTCCCACGTCAGCGCGCGCAGGCCGGCGTCGCGCGGACGGTCCGTGGCGCGCGCTTTCATCGAGCGCCCGAGCCTCACGACGAACTCGTAGTCGCTGATGGCCTCGCCGGGCGGCTCGACCGCCTTCTCGCGCCACTGCAGGAGGCGCTGCGTGTTCGTGAACGTCCCCTCCTTCTCCACGTGCGAGGCCGCGGGGAAGAGGAACACCTCCGTCTCCACCTCGTCGGGATCGAAGTCGTCCCGCCAGAACACGGCCGTCTCCGTCTCCACCATGTCCAGCACCACGAGCCACTTCAGCTTCGCCAGGGCGCGGCGCTCGAAACGCGCGTTCGGCGCGCCGACCGCGGGGTTCTGTCCCATCACGAACAGCCCCTCCATCTTGCCGTCGGCCATCGCGCTCCAGTAGCCCTGATGCGAGTGATCGCCGGTGACGCGCGGCAGCCAGCCGAAGCCGAAGTCGTTCTCCTTCGTCGCGGCCTCGCCGTAGTACGCCTTCAGCAGCGAGACGATGTACTTGTCGACGTTCGCCCACCAACCGTTCTTCGCGCCGTGCCGGGCGATGTAATCGGCGAGGCCGCGCTCGTCCGACGGCATCTTCAGATAGCCGGGAAGGAGATCGAAGAGCGTGGGGATGTCGGTCGAGCCCTGGATCGACGCATGTCCGCGCAGCGCCAGAATCCCGCCGCCCGGCCGCCCGATATTGCCGAGGAGCAGTTGCAGGATCGCGGCGCAGCGGATGATCTGCACGCCCGTGGAGTGCTGCGTCCAGCCGACGGCGTAGCAGATCGCGGCGGTTTTCTCGCGGCCGGAGGCGCGCGTGAAGACGTCGGCGACTTCGAGAAAGCGCTCGCGGGGAATCCCGCAGGCGCGCTCGACGAGCTCCGGCGTGTAGCGCGCGAAGTGGCGCTTCAGGACCTGGTAGACGCAGCGGGGATGCTGCAGCGTCGGATCCTTCTCCTCGCCGGCGTACTGCCACGTCTCGGCGCCGCTGAAGACGCCGCCGAGGTCCTCGGTGTCGCGGAAGTCATCGCGGAGAATCGCTGGCGCGTTCGTGTAGTGGACGACGTAGTCGCGGAAGTCGCGCTCGTTCGCCAGGACGTAGTGGATCATCGCGCCGAGAAAGACGATGTCGCTGCCGGCGCGCAGCGGGAGCCAGTAGTCGGCCATGGCCGAGGTGCGCGTGAAGCGCGGGTCGACGTGGATGATCGCCGCGCCGTTCTTCTCGCGCGCCTCGATGACCCACTGGAAGCCGACCGGATGGTTCTCGGCCATCGACGAGCCCATGATCAGGATGGCGTCGGCGTTGGCGAGGTCCTCCTGCGCGGTGGTGGCGCCGCCGCGGCCGAACGAGGTGCCCAGACCGGGCACCGTGGAGCTGTGTCATATGCGGGCCTGGTTGGAAAGGCAGACCATCCCCAGACCGGCGGTGAAGAGTTTCTTGATGAGGTAGTTCTCTTCGATGTCGAGCGTGGCTCCGCCGAGGTGCGCGATCGCTTCCGTGTGCATGACGCTCTCGTCGAACGTGCGCTCGCGCGACGACCACAGCCGCTCCGCGACCAACTCGATCGCTCGATCGAACGGCATCTCCGTCCAGGCGCGCGACCGCGGCGCGCGGTAGCGGACCTTCGTCAGGCGCGCCGAATGCGTGACAAGCTCGAAGCTGTCGGCGCCCTTCGGGCAGAGATGCCCGCGCGAGATCGGCGACTCCGGATCGCCTTCGATCGAGACGAGCTTGCCGTCGCGGTGGAAGACGAGCTGCCCGCAGCCGACACCGCAGTAGGGGCAGATGGAGCGCGCCACCTGCGCGCCGTCATGCTTCGGCCGCAGGGCCCTGGTGGCGTCGCTCATGGCCTCGACGCCGGTGCCGTCGCCGCCGTTTTTCAGTTGACGAATCAGCGGCCACTTCAGAAGAAGCTCGGCGAGCACGCACGAAGTTTATGCAAGTCAGCGGCCCTCGGCGTCGATGACGTTGACGACGTTGACGAAGGCGTCGGGCTTCACGCTGACGTCGCCGCCGAAGGGATCGGCCAGCGCCGCAACGATGAGGATGGCGTAGGCCAGCAGCGCGGCCACGAAGGCGGTGACGGCGATCTGCAGCAGCCGGTGCTGCACGCCGATGAAGAGCGTCATCACCACGATGCCGGCGCCGCCGGCGACGACGAACATCCACATCATGGCCGGGACGTCGGCGCGGTCGGCAGTGAGGCGCTCGCGCCGCGTCGCGGCCAGCTCGTTGAGGACGCGCAGCGACTCGGAGAGGAAGGCCGCGCCGGTCACGTCGCCGGGGGCGATGCGCATCGATGTGTAGCGCTGCCACAGCGTCGTCCAGACGCGCGCGCTCGGCATCGGCGCGCCGTCGCTCTCGATCATGGCCTTCCAGTCGCCGGCGGCCACGGTCTGCGCGTACTCGCGCCACAGCGGCTTGACGGCCGCGCCGTCGGGCAGCCCGCCGGCGTCGTGCCAGAGCTCGTTCACCTCCTCCGCTTCGCGCGACACGACGGCGGCGGTGTTGTCGAAGTGCTCCCAGACGATGACGGCGGTGAAGGCGAGGTAGACGCCGTAGACGACGCCGACGAAGGCGTAGGCGAAGCCGACGAAGTCGTTGCTCTCCTTCAGCAGCGGCGGCGGGGCCAGGCGGCGCACGAGGATGACGGCGATGACCGACAGCACCACGACGGCGAGGACGAGGAGGTCGCGCGTCAAAGGCTGGTCGATCCACTGGCTCATGCTCCATGAGGACGCGCTGGCGACGCGATTTGTGAGGATTACAATCGCGCCATGCGTCCAATCATGGCCGTGCTCGTGCTGGTGGTCCTCTGTGTGCCGGCGCTGCAGGCGGCGCCGGAGCAGGTGCGCATCGGCGTGTACGTGATGCGCCTCAACGACCTCAATCCGTCGACGTCGACGTTCTCCACGGACGTGTGGGTCTGGACGCTCTCGCGCGCGGCCGCGCCGCTGCATCCGATCCAGTCCCTCCGCCTGCAGGACACGAAGTCGGTGTCGCCCGACGTTGCCGGCGAGGCGGCGGACCACGGGATCCTGTGGGGCTATCGCGAGATCGCCGCGGTGATGAACAAGCATTGGGACACGCGGCACTTCCCGTTCGACCATCACGCGCTGCTGATCCCCATCGCGGAGACGCTCTCCGACGCCGACGCGCTCGTCTACGTGCCCGACAAGGCGAACTCGAAGATCGATCCGCGCGTGACGATCCCGGGATGGGAGATCACCGGCACGCGTCTGGAGACGCATCTGATCAAGTACCCGACGCGCTTCGGCGATCCGCGGCCGGGGACGTCGAGCACGCTCTGGTCGGAGGCGTGGCTGCTGATCGACGTGCGCCGCCACGGCTTCGGCATTTTCATGAAGATCGTGATGGTTGCGTACATCGCCTTCGCCTTGATGATGCTGTCGTTTCTCATGGACGCGCCGGCGTTCAGCTCGCGCATCAGCCTCCTCATCGGCTCGCTCTTCGGCACGGTGGTGAACATGCGCGCCAGCGAGTCGGTGATCGGAAGGACGGACTCGTTCACGCTGGTCGACCAGATCCACCTGCTCGTGGCCTTCTTCATTTTCGTGGCCGCGCTGACGGCGCTGATCACGAGGACGATGGAGACGAAGCGGGCCAGGCGGATCGACCGCTGGATGGCCATCGTGTCGGGCGTGACGTTCCTGGCGGCGAACGTCGTGCTGATCGGAAGCGGGTTTGTTGCGTAAGGTTCTTAGTTCTTGGTTCTTAGTTCTTAGGAGGGCCCAAAACTAAGAACCAAGAACTAAGAACCAAGAACTAAGAACCTAAGAACTAAGAACCTAAGAACCTAAGCCATCGCCCTATCGCGCCGCCCGCCGCCGCCCGCCCGTCGACACGAACCGCCCGGCGATGCGCCGCTCCGTGCCGCTCACCTTCTCATAGGCGACGAGGAACGTGCCGCTGCCGAGGGAGAGGACGGCGGGATCGCGCTCATCCGCGGCGGACGTAGCGATCGACAGCGGCGTCAGCCGGTTCTGGCCGTCGACCATGACGCCCGTGATGTCATGGTCGCCGGGATGGTTGGTGATGCGCCAGACGACCACGTAGCTGTCGCTGTCGGCGGCGATGTCGGCGCGCGTCTCTCCGCTGTCGGAGTAGAACGAGCCGATGCTCGTGGGAGTGTCGGCGGATGCCGCGAACGTGCCGAGCTGCACGGGCGTCCGCAGGCGCGTGGCCACCACGTCGCCGCCGCTGGCCTGCGTGCCGCGGAACCACGTCACGAGCAGGTCGTCGCCGTTGCTGGCGATGGCCGGCTTCGCCTCGGAGTTGAACTTGAAGACGCGCGAGGCCGACGAGGTGAAGAGCGCCGTGAAGTCGAGCTCGTAGTCGTCGGGGCCGTAAATGTGGCATTCCTCACGGCAAAATCCGTTGAACGGTCCGCCGATGACGGCACAGCCGGGCTGGCACGTGTAGCTCGTGCTCTGCACCGGACGGCTGCCGACGAGCTGCGGCACGCCCGTGCCGACCGTCATGTCGCTGGCGGCGATGCCGGCCAGCGGCTGGCCCAGCGTCCCCTCCTTCGACAGCGGCCAGACGAAGCCGCCGGCGGAGATCCAGGCCGTGTCGCCCTTCGTGCGCGCCAGCGCCGGCGAGCCCGAAAGCACCGTTTCGATGAGAAGCGCCGGCGCCGACGGCGTCAGCGTCGCGTCGAGGCGGCAGAACGCCGCGCGCGCGAACTTCGGCATGGCCGGATCGATCTCCAGCCAGGCCAGGACGAAGCCTTTGCCGCCGGGCAACGGCGCGATCGACGGATACGCTTCATGCAGCGTCGCGTTCGCCGACGAGAGCGGGATCTCGCGCACGGCTCCGGCCTGCGCGGCGTCGTTGAGACGGGCGACGTAGATGCGGTCGGCGCCCACGCCGTTGGACATCGTCCAGGCGATGGCCACTCCGTTGTTGTCTTTTGCGACAGCGACGGCCGGCGCGGCGATCGACAGCGGCACCAGGCGCTGGCGCAGCGGCGTGGAGACGATCTCGTCGCTGAGATTGATCTGGGCGAAGGCGGCGGCGGGCAGGAGAACGGCGAAAACGAAACTTCTCATGACGCTGATACGGAGGCGTCTACAGCAGCGTTGGGTACTTCCTTGGATTCGATTCATGCATCAACTCGTAGACCCCGGCGAAGATCGTCTCGCGGTTCGGCTTCGACCAGTAATCGCCGTCGGAGCCGTACGACGGGCGGTGCTCCTTCGCCGGAATCGTGCGCGGCTCCGAGTCGAGCCACTCGTACGCGCCGTCACGCTCGACGCTGTTCCGCATCATGTAGGCCGTCGCGCCGCCGGGAACGTCCTCGTCGACGAAGACGATGCGGCTGGTCTTCTTCACCGACTCGGCGATGACGCCGCGGACGTCGAACGGCAGCAGCGTCTGCACGTCGATGACCTCGGCGTCGACACCGACAGTCGCCAGCAGCTCCGCCGCCTCCATCACGATGCGCAGCGTCGCCCCGTAGCTGACGAGCGTGACGTCGCTCCCCGTCCGCAGCACCTCCGCCACACCGAGGGGGACGGTGAATTCGCCGACGTTCGACGGCAGCTTTTCCTTGATGCGATAGCCGTTCAGCACCTCGACGACCATCCCGGGATCGTCGCCGCGGAGCAGCGTGTTGTAGAAGCCCGCCGCCTGGATCATGTTCCGCGGAACACAGATGTACAGGCCGCGGCAAAGGCTGATGATCCCGGCCATCGGCGAGCCGGAGTGCCAGATGCCCTCGAGGCGATGCCCGCGCGTGCGGATGATCGCCGGCGCGGCCTGGCCGCCGCGCGTGCGCCAGCGCGTGCAGGCGAGGTCGTCGGAGAGGATCTGCAGCGCGTACAGGACGTAGTCGAGGTATTGGATCTCCGCGATCGGCCGCAGCCCGCGCAAGGCCATGCCGATGGCCTGGCCGACGATGGTGCACTCGCGGATGCCGGTGTCGGAGACGCGGTAGAGGCCGAACTTTTCCTGCAGGCCGGCGCAGCCCTGGTTGACGTCGCCGAGCTTGCCGACGTCTTCGCCGAGGATGACCAGATTCGGCATGCGATGGAGGGCGGCGTCGAAGCAGGCGTTGATGATCTCGAAGGCGATCTTCTCCGGCGCGTCGCCGGCGTACTCGGCGCGCACCTCCGGGACGTTGATCGCCGCGCGCGGCGTGTCGCTGTAGAGGCCTTCGTCGTAGCGTTCGTCGTTCGCGCGCTCGTATTCGCGCCGGAATTCGACGGCCTCGGCCGGCGCATTCGGACCGGCGGCGATGATCGCGGACGTCAGCGCGCGCATGGCGTCGCGGCGGTACGGCGCCTGCGTCCGCTGCAGCTCGTTCCGGATCGGCTCGACCTTCGTCCCCATCGTCTCGAGAAATCCGAGGACCTTGCGCACGTCGTCGTCGATCGGCTTGCGGTAGGCCTCCCAGGCCCGCCGCTGCGCGTCGCGCACGGCGCGGAGGTCGTCCTTCTCCATCGCGTCGATCTCCTCGGCGGACGCGATGCCCTGCCCGGCCATCCACTCCCGCATCTTGCGGATGCAGTCGAACTCGTTCTCCCAGTCGAGGCGCTCCTTCGACTTGTAGCGCTCGTGCGAGCCGGAAGTGGAGTGCCCCTGCGGCTGGGTCATCTCGGTGACATGGACGATCGCCGGCACGTGCTCCATGCGCACGATGGCCGCGGCGCTGAGGTAGGTCTCGCAGAGCGCCGGATAGTCCCACCCTTTGACGACGTAAATGTCGTAGCCGGCCTTCTGCCTCGGGTCGCGCTGGAATCCCTTCAGCAGCTCGGAGATGTGGCCCTTGGTCATCTGGAAATCGTTCGGCACGGAGATGCCGTAGTTGTCGTCCCAGATGGAGACGATCATCGGGATCTGCAGCACGCCGCCGGCGTTGATGGACTCCCAGAACATCCCCTCGGCGCAGCTGGCGTTGCCGATCGTGCCCCAGGCGATCTCGTCGCCGTTGCGCGAGAGCTCGGTCATCGGCTTCAGCTCCTCGACTTCGCGGTAGAGCTTCGAGGCGTAGCCGAGGCCGACGAGGCGCGGCATCTGCGAGCCGGTCGGGGAGACGTCGGCGGAGGAGTTGTAGTTGTCGACCTGCGCGCGCCACGTGCCGTCGGGAGCGAGCAGGCGCGAGGCGAAGTGCGCGTTCATGGAGCGGCCGGCCGACCACGGGTCGCGCGCGATCTCGGCGTCGGCGTAGAGCTGGGCGAAGAACTCGTCGAGCGTGCCGATGCCGGTGGCGAAGATGAAGGTCTGGTCGCGGTAGTAGCCGCTGCGCCAGTCGCCCTTGCGGAAGGCGCGGGCCATGGCCAGCTGCGCGACTTCCTTGCCGTCGCCGAAGATGCCGAACTTGGCCTTGCCGGTGAGGACTTCCCTGCGACCGATCAGGCTGGCCTGACGGCTGCGGAAGGCGACGCGGTAGTCGTCGATGATGCTCTCGCGGGTGAACTGCGTTCGAATCGCTGCCTGCTCCGGCACGAGACCGAATGCTAGCATGCGTCGGCGGAGCGCCGGCGTCCGGCCGCCCGAGCCATGCGCAGAGCTCTCCTCGTCATCGCCGCGGCGGCGTTCCTGCTGCGCCTCGGCTACGCCATCGCGACCGGCGTGCTGTGGCATCCGCAATTCTGGGAGCAGGAGCGGATCGCGACGAATCTCGTCGAGCGGCACGAGTTCGTCCGCGGGAACGACCGCGCCTACGCCGAGCCGCTCTACCCGTTCGTGGCCGCGGCGGTCTACGCGGTCACCGGCCACAGCCGGACGGCGCTGCTGCTGCTCCAGCTCGCCGTGGCCGCGGCGACGGTGTGGCTCGCCGGACGGCTGGCCGGCATGGCCACCGGCGACGAGCGCGCCGGCCTCGCCGCCGCGTCGTTGATGGCCGTCGATCCCGCATTCGTCTACTACAACTGCGTTCTCCATCCGCTGACGTTCGACACGTTCTTCTTCACCGCCGCGGCGCTGGCGCTCGTCTGCAGGCGCTGGTTCACCGCGGCTGCGCTGATCGGCGCCGGCGTGCTGACGCGGCCGACGATCCTGCTGTTGTCGCTCTTCCAGCGGCGGATCGTCGCGGTCGCGCTGACGCTGGCGATCATCGCGCCGTGGACGATCCGCAACGCCGTCGTGCTGCACGACTTCGTCCTCACGCGCAGCGGCACCGGCTACGTCTTCTGGCTCGGCAACAATCCCGACGCCACCGGCGGCGCGAACGACGCGCAGGGCCGGCCGCTGCTCGATCGTGCGCCGCGCAAGTTTCTCGAAGCCGGCGAGGTCGAGCGCGACCGCCTCTTCCGCCAGGCCGCCCTCGACTACGTCGCCGCGCGTCCGTTCGCCGCCATCGGCCGCGTCGTCCAGCGGCTCTATTACTTCTGGTGGTTCGCGCCGTCGTGGGGCATCCACTATTCGAGCGCGGCGAAGGGCGTCTATCGCGTGTGGTGGTCGCTCCTGCTGCTGCTCATCATCGCCGGCGCGTTCCTGACGCGCCGCCGCGAGGTCTGGCTGCTCGCGGCGATGGCGCTCCTTGTCTCGCTCGTGCAGAGCGTCTATTACGTCGAGGGGCGGCATCGTCTCGCCGTCGAGCCGCTCGTCCTTCCGTTGGCGGCCTTATCATTGAGCGCAGGAGGTCCACGATGGTTGCAATCGCAGCGCTCTGGCTCCCGATCCTCGTCTCCGCCGTGATCGTCTTCATCGCCAGCAACATTCTCTGGATGGCCATTCCGGCCTGGCACCGCGGCGACTACGACAAGCTTCCGAACGAAACCGGCACCCTCGACGCCCTCGCCTCGGCGAAGAGCGGCCAGTACATCGTGCCCTGCGTGAACTGGAACAAGCTCGCGCCCGAGGAGAAGACGAAGCTGGAGGCCGGGCCGATGGCCTTCGTCCTCGTCCGCAACCCGGCCCAGTTCAATTTCGTCAAGGCTCTCGTCCAGTACTTCGTCTACGCCGTCGTCGTGGCCGTCTTCGTCGCCTACATCACCGGCCGCGCGCGCGGCGCCGGAACACCGTACCTGGAGATCTTCCGCTTCGCCGGCACCGTCGGATTTCTTCCCTTCGGCTTCCGCAGCGTGACGGATTCGATCTGGTACGGAAAGCCGTGGATCGTGACGTTCAAGGAGCTGATCGACGGCCTCATCTACGGCCTGCTGATGGGCGGCACCTTCGGTTGGCTGTGGCCGCGCTAGACGGTATCCTCCAAACCGTGCAACTCGGTCCCTACCGGCTCGTCAGCCGTATCGGTCACGGCGGCATGGGAGAGGTGTGGAAAGCGGAAGACACGGATCTCCTGCGCACGGTGGCCGTCAAGCTGCTGAAGGAGGAGATGGCCAGCAACGCGGAGTGGAAGGCGCGCTTCCTCCGCGAGGCCCGCACGGTCGCGCGCCTGAGCCATCCGAACATCGCCACGATCTACGCCGTCGGCGAGGTCGGGACGCGCATGTACATCGCCATGGAGCTCGTCGAGGGCGACTCGCTGAAGGCGCTCATTGCCAAGCACACGCTGACGATGCCCGACGTGACCCGCATCATCAAGCGCTGCGCCGATGCCCTGGCCGAGGCGCATTCGCAGGGTGTCATCCACCGCGACGTCAAGCCGGAGAACATCGTCGTCACGCGGCGCGGCGTGAAGATGCTCGACTTCGGCATCGCCAAGATCGTCGACTCGCCGCCTGAGGACGCCGGAAAGCTGACCTCGGACGGCACGGTGATCGGCACGCCCGACTACATGTCCCCCGAGCAGGCCCTCGGCAAAACGATCGACCACCGCTCCGACATCTTCTCCCTCGGCGTGGTCCTCTACGAGGCGCTCACCGGGCAGCATCCGTTCGCCTCGGCGGCGGTGACGGAGACGCTCGTTCGCATCGTCACGCGCGAGCCGATCGCGCTGGCGAGGGTCGCCCCCGAGGCGCCGCCGCAGCTCGTGGAGATCGTGGAGAAGGCCCTCAGGAAAAACCCGGAGGAGCGCTACGACACCGCCAAGCAAATGGGCTCGGCGCTGAACAAGGTCTATCCGACGAGCTCCTCGGCGATGTTTCCGGTGGCGGAGCGGAACTCGCCGACGATGCCGATCACGCCGACGCCGCCGCCGCAGCCGCCGCCATCAACGAAACGGAAGAGCAGCGGCCGCCTCCGCGCCGTCAATCCCGAGTGGCGCGTGCTCGTCGCCGACGACGATCCGGACGTGCGCAAGCAGCTCGGCGAGGTCCTCTCGCAGCATCGTCTCGGCTACGACGAGGCCGCCAACGGCTCCGAGGCCATCCAACAGCTGAAGAAGCGCAAGTACGCGCTGGCCTTCATCGATTTGATGATGCCGCGCGTCGACGGCTGGGCGGTGGTCGACTTCATCCGCAATCACGCCGAGCACCGCGCGACGAAGACCTACGTCGTCGCCGCCGGCGAGCAGCGCCTCAGCGCCGCCGATCAGGACGTCGTCAGCGGCGTGGTGTCGAAGCCGTTCGATCCGGCGAAGCTCGATCTGCTGCTGCGGAACTTCATGAAGACCGCGCCGTGAGGGCGCACGCCCATCAGCGGTCCAGCTCGCGCACGGCCGCGTTCAGCATCGCCTGCACGCGCCCCTCGTCAGGACTCTCGCAATAGATGCGGATGATCGGCTCCGTCCCCGACTTGCGGAAGAGGATCCACGAGCCGTCGGCGAAGTTCACCTTCACGCCGTCGGTCTCCTCGCGCGAGGCGACGGCGCCGCCGAGGGCTTCATCGAGCGCGCCGGCCTGGACACGGTCGATCAGGCGCGCGCAGCGCTCCATCGGGCGATGGAGATCGCGGCGGTCGTAGTGCAGGCGGCCGAACTCCTCCTCCATCTCCGCGACGATGGCGTGCAGCGGCTTGCCGAAGTGCGCGACGCACTCGGCCACGAGCAGGCCGGAGAGGATGCCGTCGCGCTCCGGCAGGAAGTGGCCGAAGCCGATGCCGCCGCTTTCCTCGCCGCCGATGAGGACGTTGCGCGAGAGCATGAGATCGGCGACGTATTTGAATCCGATCGGCGTCTCGTGAAAGCCGGCGCCGAGGGCGCGCGCGACCTTCTCGATGAGCCGGGTCGTCGAGAACGTCTTGACGATGTCGCCGCGCATTTTCTTCTCGCGCACGAGGTAGAGCGCGAGGAGCGAGATGACCTTGTGCGGGGAGACGAAGTCGCCGCGGGCGTCGAGGATGCCGAGGCGATCGGCATCGCCGTCGTTGCAAATGGCCAGATCGTAATCGCCGCTCTGCATGGCCGCGCGCGCGGCGCCGAGGTTCTCCGGAATCGGCTCGGGGTTGACGCCGCCGAAGGAGGGGTTGACCTCGCCGCGAATCGTAGTGACGTTGCTGACGATCCGTTGCGGACTGCCCGCGGCCACGCC
>JBKOUP010000117.1:0-7409 GCA_046723495.1 Acidobacteriota bacterium | reverse complement strand
ATAACTCGGTGACACTCAATCGACGCCGAAGTCGTACAGCTCGCCCGTTCCCATCCAAAGCCCATACTCGTCCGGTTTGAGCGGTGACTTCGGCTTGAGCCGCCAGAGACCTTCTCTTTCCTGAGTGACGTCGAATGTGATCGTCCAGGTGTTGTCGGGATGCCCGATGGAGCGCGAGCTGAACAGCCCTTCGCGTCCCATCTTGAGTGACCGGTCGCTGCTCCTCTGGTTGGAATCGAGCCGGACGATGTAATAACGGCCGGTCGGACTCTTGTCGCTCTGTAGGAGCAAGTACGCGTCGCGATCCTTCGTCCGGGTTTCGGCGTGAATGCCGGGGTAGTTATTCCAGAGCAGCATCGTCACGTACGCGAACGTCGAGCTTTCCGCGCCCGCAATGCTCATGAGATCGTACGTTCTCTCGTTCGTGATAAGGCGCACGCCGGTTTTCAACTGACCGCCCGGCCTGCCCTCTGCGCGGCCGGCTGGGCCGCCCGCGGACATTCCGCCGGATGACGACCGGATCATCGCGTCAAGCACGGCTTTGCTAACGCCCTCTTTTTTCAGCTTGATGAGAGTCTCGGGGGCGACGTCAAGATTGAGCTCTCGGGCGGAGCCGATCTTGGCGATCACCAAATCGTCGCCGAGACCGGCCTTGATCATGGCCACGACATCGTCGTTTGTCAGCGGCTTTTCGATGCTCATCGCCGGCTGGGACAAGATGCACAGAGCGAGAGCAATGAGGGCGACCCCAATGCGTTTAAACATCTATTCTCCTTTCGGACAGGACCCTTTCCGAGAGGAGTGACGCCAGAAACGATTTCCCTACCCGTGCAAGGCGATAAAAAAAACCGGGGCGCGGCAGAGGGTGATTGCCGCGCCCCGGGATGAGTAGGAGGAACGCCCGCGTTATCGGCGGGCGACGAGAACGATCATCAAGGCGCGCTTGCTTTCCGGCGAGCGCGCGGCGCCGAGTACATAGGTCTGGCCGATGCGGAGATTCAGCGTCGTCTTCAGCAGCGACGCCAGCTGCTCCTTCTGCACTTTCGAGATCTGCAGGTCGCTGATGTGGATCGAGTCGGAGGCGGGGTCGTACTCGCCGAACTTGAACTCGGCGCGGTAGCCGCTGGGCATATCCGCGAGGCCCGGCGCGCCTTCCTTCCCCTGCACGTCCGCTTCGCCTTCCTTCTCGAAGGTCTGGTACGGCGTCACCGACAGCCACTCCTTGATGTCGGCGAGGTTGGCGGGCACGCGCGCGGCGCCGGGAGCGCGCGACGCGGAGACGATGCGCACCTGGAGCCGGAACGGCTGGGCGGCCGCGGCGTCGAACTCGGCGAGCGTCTTGGCGACGGCCTTCAGGTTCTCGGCGTGGTCCGTGACCAGCAGCGCGTTCGTCGAGGGCTGGATCGTCACCGAGCCGTCGGCGCTGAGCAGCGTCTTGATCGCCGCGGCGGCCTTGTCGGCGTCCTTGTGCTTGAAGGTGAAGGTCCGAACGGTCAGCGCCTTCTCCGGATCGCGCGGCTCGGCCAGGGCCGAACCGCAAATCAGGAGGAAAGCGCAGAGTGCAGTGAGAAGTCGTTTCATAAGTCCGCCGGCAGTTTCTCGTCGAAGATCATCACGACGTTGACGTTCCCATCGGCGGGCACTTCAACGATCGTTGCATTCCTAGAATACGTTTCCACGATCGGTTTCGTCGCCAGGACCTGTGCCGGCGCGGGGGCGGCGCGGCGGACGGCCGAGGCCATCGGCCCCACCGAGCGCGACGGCTGCCGCTCGTACTGCCAGGCGATCGTCGCGCCGGTGATGCCGGCGGCGAGCGTCGCGGCGATGGCCAGCCGCTGCCGCCACGACAGCACGCGATGCGACGCCATCGAGGTCTCCTTGCCGCGGATCTGCACTTCGCGCATGACGTCGCCGACGAAGGCGTCGACGCCGCCGGGCGGCACGACGTCGTGGCCGCCGATGGAGCGGAAGAAATTGTCCGGATCCGCTTCGACCGAGAAGTCGAGGCAGGCATCGCAGGTGCGGAGATGCTCCAACAGCGCGGCATCCTGCGTGCCGACACTGAGGCTGGCGCGGTACGTCTGGCAGGAGATCATTGCTGCTCTGCTTTCCACAGCCGGGAGTACTCGGGGAAGCGCTTGCGGAGCTGCTGCTGCATCAGCTTCCGGGCGTTGAACAGGTGATTGCGGACGGTCGACTCGCGGCATCCGAGGACCTTGGCTATCTCGGAGGACGACAGGTCGTCCATCTGGTTCATGACGAAGATCGTCTTCTGCTTCGGCGAGAGCACCTGGGCGATGGTGTTGAACACCGACTCCACTTCCTTCCGCTGCACGATCGTGCCCTGGTCGGCGTCGGTCGACGTCCGGACCAGGCGGAGGTTCGAGTTCACGGCGTTCTCGCGCGACTGCTTGTTGCGCATGAAGTCGATGGCCACGTTCGTCACCATGCGGTACAGCCAGGTGTCGAAGGCGTAGGCGGGGTCGTACTTCTCGAGGTTCTCCCACAGCTTGATGAAGACGAGCTGGGAGATGTCCTTGGCGTCCTCGGCGTTGCCGATGATCCGGTAGCAGAGCGAGTAGACCTTCGTGGTCTTCCGCCGGACCAGGACCTCGAAGGCATCGGGGTCGCCGCCCCGAATCGTTTCCACGAGCTGCCGGTCATCGGGTTCGACGGTCTCTTTCGTAGGGATCATCAGGCGGAGTTCCGCTGCCATCGTAGACACAATTACGAGGGACGTCGAGAAAACGTCTAGTCCGCCTCGAACATTGCCGAAAATCGTTTAGGCCCTTAAAATCGAGGCACTTTCATGCGGGTTCTGGTCATCGGGCAGGGAGCGCGCGAGCACGCCATCGCGTGGAAACTCCGGCAATCCCCTCTCGTCAAAGAGCTTTACGCCGCGCCGGGGAACGCCGGCATCGCCCAGGTGGGCGACTGCGTGAACATCGGCGTGGCCGACATCATCGACCTCGCCGATTTCGCCGAGGGGCTGAAAATCGACCTCACCGTGGTCGGGCCCGAGCTCCCCCTGACCCTCGGCATCGTCGACGAGTTCCAGAAGCGCGGCCTCCCCATCTTCGGCCCCACCCGCCTGGCCGCGGAGCTCGAGGGATCGAAGATCTTCTCCAAGGAATTCATGCGGAAGTACGGTATTCCCACCGCGGAGGCCGTCACCTGCGCCTCGGCCGACGAGGCCAAGGACGCGCTGAAGAAGATGGGCTACCCGGCCGTGCTGAAGGTCGACGGCCTCGCCGCCGGCAAGGGCGTCCTCATCGTCAAGAAGGCCGGCGAGGGCGACGACTTCCTGCACATGATCTTCGACGAGAAGAAGTTCGGCAACGCCGCGAACCGCATCCTCGTCGAGGAGTTCCTGACCGGCGACGAGGTCTCGTTCATGGCCATCACCGACGGCAAGCGCTCCGTGCCGCTGGCCGCGGCGAAGGATTACAAGACCGCGCTCGACGGCGACCTCGGCCCGAACACCGGCGGCATGGGCGCGCACTCGCCCGCCGTCGTGCTCAGCGGCGACATGGCCGGCGAGGTCATGAAGACGATCATCATCCCCACCGTGCAGGGGATGGCGAACGAGGGACGGCCGTACACCGGCTGCCTCTACGCCGGACTGATGCTGACGCCGAAGGGCCCGAAGGTGCTCGAGTACAACTGCCGCTTCGGCGATCCGGAGACGCAGGTGCAGATGCTGCGGCTCGACGACGATCTCGCCGATGTCTGCCTCAAATCCGCGCGCGGCAACCTCGGCGACACGAAGCTGGCCTGGCGCAAGGAGGCGGCGGCGTGCGTCGTCGTCGCCGTGGAGGGCTATCCCGACGACTTCCCGAAAGGGCAGGAGGTCGCCGTCGATCCCGTCGACGACGAGCAGGTCGTGATCTTCCACGGCGGCACGGTCATGCGCGGCGAAACGATGATCAACGTGGCCGGCCGCGTGGCCAGCGTCTGCGCGCGCGGGGCGACGCTGACCGAGGCGCTGGTGAAGGCGTACGCGAACGTGACCAAGGTGCGCTTCGAGGGCGCGCGCTACCGCCGCGACATCGGCTACCGCGCCCTCGAGAACCGCGCGCGCATCTACAGCGGCACGTTCCCGAGCGTCACGACGTGAGCGCTCCGTTCGTCTGCATCGTCATGGGCTCCGACTCCGACGCCGAGGTCATGAGCCAGGCCTGCGCGGCGCTCGACGAGCTCGGCGTCGCCTATGAGATGAAGGTGGCCTCCGCGCATCGCTCGCCGGAGCGGACGAAGCAGGTCGTCGCCGACGCCGAGCGCGACGGCGCCGCGGTCTTCATCGCCGGCGCCGGCATGGCCGCCCATCTGCCCGGCGTCGTGGCCAGCTTCACGACCAAGCCGGTCGTCGGCGTCCCCCTCGCCGGCGGCGCGCTGCAGGGACTCGACGCGCTGCTCGCCGTCGTGCAGATGCCGCCGGGAATCCCGGTGGCCACGGTGGCCATCGGCGGCGCGCGCAACGCCGGCGTGCTCGCCGCGCAGATCATGGCCGCGTCCGACGCCGCGCTGGCCGCGCGCCTGCAAGAGCAGCGCGCGAAGATGGCCGAAGGGGTGGCGCAGAAATCGAAGAACGTGGAGCGTTCGACGAGGAAATAGGTGCACCACCGGCATGACGCTTCACGAAAACTGGCGATCGCGACCGCAGCCACGGCCGCCTTCGTCGTCGTCGAGCTGATCGCCGGGATCGCCGCGAGCTCCCTCGCCCTCATCGGCGACGCCGTCCACAACTTCACCGACACCCTGGCCCTGCTGCTCGCCTTCGTGGCCGTGCGCGTCGAGCGCCGACCGGCCAATGCCACGAAGACGTACGGCTACCACCGCGCCGGCGTGCTGACCGCGTTCATCAACTCCGGGACGCTCGTCGCCTTCACGATCTTTCTGTTCTACGAGGCCGTGCAGCGCCTGCGCATCCCGCATGCGGTCGACAGCCGGACGATGCTCGTCGTCGCCGGCATCGCCTTCGTTCTGAACGCAGCGATCACCTGGTGGCTGCACGACGAAGGGCGCGAAGACCTCAACATCCGCAGCGCCGTCTTGCACATGCTCGGCGACGCGGCGTCGTCGGTCGGCATCATCGTCGCCGCGCTGCTGATCGCGCGCACGGGGCGGCCGTTCTGGGATCCGGCGGTGTCGATCCTCATCGGCATCCTGATTTTGTGGAGCAGCTTCGGCGTGTTGCGCGAGGCGGTGAACCTGCTGCTCGAAGGAACGCCGCCCGGCATCGATCCCGACGAGGTCACGCGCGCCATCGCCGCCGTCGACGGCATTCTCGGCGTGCACCACCTGCACATCTGGGCCCTCGGCGCGTCGCGGCGCGCGCTGTCGGCGCACCTCATCGTCGGCGACGTGCCGCTGAAAATGACCGGGCAGCTCCTCGCGCACGTGAACGATCTTCTGCAGCGCGACTACGCGATCGAGCACACGACGATCCAGTTCGAGCTGGCCGAATGCCCCGAGGAGGACCCGTATTGTCAGGGGACAGGGGACAGGTCACAGGGGACAGGTTAAGCCCGCGTTACCTGTCCCCTGTCCCCTGTGCCCTGTCCCCTCTCACCACCACCTTCGTCACACCGAACGGCAGCACCATCGCGAAGTTCGGCGCGAGCGCGTAGAACGGGCGGAGGTCGATCGGATTGCCGAGGACCGTGGTGCCGGCGCGGGCGCAGAGGTCGCCGCTGCGGGCGACGTTCTCGATCGGGCGCTTCACGCGCATGGCCGGATAAAGGATGGCGATCTCGTCGCGCTCGTTGCCCTGCGGCTTCTGCGTGTACTCCTTCGTGAAGGCGGTGACGTCGAGCTCGTCCTTCGCCAGCGCCGCCTGCCACTCGACGTGCGGCGCGCCCTCGGTCGGAAATCCGTCATAGCCGCCGTGGAAGAGGATGCCGGCCGGCGTCACCTCGGCGCTCTCTTCGATGAGATGCCCGCACGCGGCGTCGTTGACGTACGAGACATCGACGCGGGCGATGCGGTTCTGCGCGTCGTACGTGTAGCGCGACGTGAACTTCTGCCCGTCGGCGACGAGGTCCTCGCGGTCGAGCAGCCAGGCCTCGCCGGCTTTGTGCGCGCGGTACGCGAGGGCGCCGGCGCGCTCGAGGGAGTCGGGCCCTTGCACGAGGCCGGGACCGGTGATGATCTCGCCGTCGTAGCCCCACCCTTCCTGCCGGCGGGCGAGCTGGATCTGCTTCTGCTTCGCCGGCGTGTAGCGGAGGGCGTCGACGGCGGGACACGACAGCACGTCATTCTTCGCCACGCGGCCATCGCCGTAGAACGTCGTCCGCGTCGCGCCGTCGCTGCACGGACGCGCGTACGGTCCGTGCCAGCAGCGCGGGCACCACATCGCGCCGAGGGGGAGGCGGAGGCCGCAGAACGAGCAGACGATCTTCGTCTTCATGTCGTCGACTTCGCTCTCCAGCGTGAGGATGCGCTGGCCGACGTCGGCCTTGTCGGTGACGTCGAGGTCGGCGTAGCGGCGCAGGCGCTCGGCCGCCTTGGCCAGCTCGCCGCGCTTCTCGTAGATCACCGCTTCGTTGAAGACGGCGGCGGGATCCGTGGGCCGCTGCTGCTCCGCGTCCTGAAAAATCTTCAGCGCCGCGTCGAGATCGCCGCGCTGGTAGAGGAAACGGCCGCGCGTGAAGAGCTCCGCGTACTGCGCCTCGACGTCGCGCTTTTTCTGCAGCTCGCGCTGAAAATCGAGCTCGAGCTGCAGCTTGGCGATGAGCGGCTTCTCCGCCCCCTCGGGGTAGAGCTGGTTGTACCGGTCGACCTTCGACTGCGCCTCGGAGAGCCGCCCCGCTTTCGCCAGGGTGAGGGCCATGTCGTAGAGGACGGCGGCGACGTCGGGCTTGAGCTGGTCGGCCTTCGCGAACTGCGCGTAGGCGGCGGTGTAGTCCTTCATCGCGAAAAACTTCTGGCCAAAGAACAGCGCCTTATCGAACTCGTCGCCCTGGCCGCGAGCTGAAGGCAGAAGGCAGAAGGCAGAGGTCAACATCGCCACGATGAACACTTCTGCCCTCTGCCTTCTGACTTCTGCCTTCATTGAAGAAGTCCCTCGACGACCCCGCCCACCCACTCGTCGATCACCGGCGACGTCGCCAGGTACGCGTAGAGCGCGTGGCGCTTCTCCTCCGACGGCGCGGCGGCGCGGAGCACGCGCGCGGGATCGGGCATCAGGTCGACGACGACGTCGCGCGCGTCCTTCGGCGCCCAATGCGCGGGCATGTCGGCACCGAACAGCTTCGCCACGAGGGCGAGGCGCTCGCTCTCCGCGCGGGCCGCGCGCGCGGCCGCGGCGAGGCGACCGTGCGAGCCTTCGATCAGCGCGCGGAGGTTCGACAGCACCTGCAGGCGCCGCGTGCACGCTTCGAGGATCTTCACGTCGCTCAGGGCCGTGC
>JBKOUP010000294.1:0-14224 GCA_046723495.1 Acidobacteriota bacterium | reverse complement strand
GTGCACACACCGGCGGCTTGTATGCAATCCGGTGTAGCCGTGTTCTCGCCGTCCCAAACTGCAGTGACGCGAAGAGCGCTTCGTACGCGGCAGCGCCAGTGGGAAATGGAGAGGTTCGGTTACACCTTCTTGGGTCCTGATTGATGAGGAGCGCGGTGACGACTACTCCCCCGTAATCGTCACCCCGCCGTTCGAGTTCACCAGCTCCATCTTGCAGCCGCCGCCGTTGATCGTGCCGGTCAGCGTCTCGTCGCTCCGGCGCGCCGCGTTGATCGGCACCTCGGCGTTGATGGAGCCGAAGGTCGTGCGGGCCTCGACGTTGTAGCCGACCTTCGCCGGCACGGCCACCTTGATCGACGAGAAGCTCGTGTGCAGCGTCACCGGATTGCAGGCGCCGCGCAGGCCGGAGACGGAGATGCCGCCGTTCTGGTTCCTCACGTCGATGGCGCCGTCGACGCCTTTGAGGAACACCGAGCCGAAGCTGGCCTTCACGCGGGCGTCGCCGGCGATGTCCGTCGCCGTCACGCTGCCGTTCGAGGCCGACGCCGCGAGCGAGCCGCGGACGCGCTCCGCGCGCACCTGGCCGAAGCTCGTTCCCACGGTCAGGTTTCCGCGGACGTCGGTGACGTTGATGTCGCCGTTGCCGTTGCTGATGTGCGTGTCGCCGCCGACGTCCTTCAAATCGATCGCGGCGAAGCTCCCGGCGATGGAGGCCGAGCCGGCTACGCCGTGGCCGTCGACGCGGCCGTTCTTCGAGCTCACCGTCAACGAGCGCCCGATGTTGCTGAAGCGCGTCGAGCCGAAGCCGTTCGTGATGGCGGCGTTGCCGCCGACGTCGTGCACCTCCACCGAGCCGTTCGCGTTCGTCGCCGCCACGTCGCCCTTGACGCTGCTCACGTTGATCGAGCCGAAGCGGTTCGTCGCGGAGAGCTTCCCGTCGATGCGCCTGGCAGTGATCGAGCCGTTGGAGCTTGTGGCCTCGACGTCGCCGTTCGCGTGCTCGATGGTGATCGAGCCGAAGGAGCTCTCCACGCGCTGGCGCCCGCCGCTGTCGCGCAGGGTGATGGAGCCTTGGCGGCTGACCAGCTCGCTGGCGGCTCGGAGACCCGTGGCGTCGATGCTGCCGAAGTGATTCGTGACGTAGAGCGGCGCCTCGTCGGGGACGGTGAGCTCCTCGTCGATCGAGAACGACAGATTGCCGCCGCGACGGTGGATCGACGGCACGACAGTCTTGATGCAGATGCCGCCGGAGAGCTCCGCCATTTCGATGTTGATGGCCCGGCCGAGCTCGGCGTCGGACGAGCGGATCGTGGCGTGCAGCACGACGTTGTTGCCGTGGCCGGTGTGGATCCTGATGTCGCCGAAGTGGTTCTCGACGGTGACTTTTCCGCCGTGGTACGTCAGCGAGCGGTTGAAGGTCTTGTCGAAGCGGTCCTCGGCGTGGGTCGCGGCGGCGATCAGCGCGACGGCGATCGCGACGTTAATGGCTTTCATGGTTTTCCTCTCTCAGCACGTCCTGCAGCGTGCGCTGCTTTTCGCTGTAGATCGACACGAGCTGCCGGCGCAGATGGGCGTTCTGGCGGTTCATGCGGATCGCGGTTTGGCACTCGGCGATGGCGTCGTCGAGCAGCATCAGTTTTTCCTTGTACGAGACCATGAGCGGCGACTGCGACTGCTCGAGCTTCGGCCCGGCCAGCGTCTCCAGGTGATGGATGGCGGCAACGTGCTGCTGCTCGGCGCGCTCCACCTCCTCGAATGCGCTGCGCTGGAGGATGGCCTGGTTGAACTCGTCCTCGCGCACGCGGCGCTGCGCGTACCAGCCGAGGGCGGCCAGGGCCACGAGGATCACGGCGGCGGCGGCCAGCTGCCAGACGTGCGAGGGCGTGCGGCGCTCCTGGCGGGCGATGGCGCGCTGGATGCGCGGCAGCAGCGCGTCGCTCGACCACGTCGCGTGCATCGTCCGCGCGACGGCGGAGATCTCGTCGAATTCGGCGTCGTTAGTGCTCATGTTTCCACTTCTCCTGGAGCTGTTTCTTCGTCGAAAAGAGAATCCACTTCGAGTTGGCCTCGGTGATGCCGGCGATCTCGCCGATCTCGGCGTGGCTGAAGCCCTCGATCTCGAAGAGAACGAAGACGGTGCGGCGTTGCTCGGGCAGCTCGCGCAACAGCTTGGCGAGCATGAGGCGCTTGGCGTCGTCGACGCTCGAGGCCGCGCGCGTGAGCACGACCGCGTCGTCCATCGGCGCCTCCTGCGGCCGCCGCCGGCGGCGGCGCATGGCGTCGTAGCAGGTGTTGACGAGGATGCGGTAGAGCCACGTGCCGAAGGCCGCTTCGCCGGTGAAGGTGTCGGCGGCGCGGTGGATCTTCAGAAACGTCTCCTGCACGGCGTCCTCGGCGTCGGCGATGTTGCCGAGGTGGTGGTAGGCGATCGACTTCATCCGCTCGGCGTGGGCGTGGTAGATCGACTCGAAAGCGCCCGGGTCCCCCTCGGCGCAGCGGCGGGCGAGGTCGAGATCGCTGTCGATCGGCCGGGGTTCCACGCGGGGCAGCTTAACGGCGAAGGCGAGAGCCATGTTCCGGTGCGTAGGACGCGCCGTGGCTGAATTCGTTAGAGATCGTCGATCGACTTCGGCCAGTCGCCGTGCAGCAGGCGCGAGAGGGCGCGGTCCGCAAGCAACTTCCCACCGGTCTGGCAGCGCGCGCAGTAGTTCGTCTCGTTGTCGGCGTAGACGATGCGCTGCACCGGCGCGCCGCAGACGGGGCAAGGCTGGTTGTAGCGGCCGTGCACGGCCATTCCTTCGCGGAAGGCGGTCACTTTCTCGGGGAAGTCGTCGCCGGCGTCGGCGCGCAGGCGCTCGGTCCAGTCGATGAGCGTCTCACGCGTGACGAGCCAGAGGCGCTCGATCTCCGCGGAGTCGAGGTTCGTCGTCAGCTGCACGGGCGAGAGGCGGGCGCGGTGGAGGATCTCGTCGGAGTAGGCGTTGCCGATGCCGCTGAAGACGTGCGGGTCGGTGAGGGTGCGCTTGAGGGTGTGGCGCTCACGCGTGAGGGCGTTCGCGAATTCCGCGAGCGTCGCGTCGAGCACTTCGATGCCGCCCGGATCGTGCGCGCGCACGGCCTCGGCGCCGCGCACGATGTGCATCGAGGCGCGCTTCTTCGAGCCGGCCTCGGTGAGGACGAGCGTGCCGTTTGGGAAGTCGAGCGCGGCCAGGCCGAGCTTCCCCGGCACCTTCGCGCCCGGCGCGAGCCAGCGGAAGCGGCCGGCAATCATGAGATGGATGATGAGGAAGAGCTCGCCGTCGAATTCGATGACGATGCGCTTGCCGAGGCGGCGGACGGATTGGACGTGTCTGCCTTGCAACTCGGCCGGCGCCGGATCAAACGTGCGGAGCACGAACGGGCTCGACAGTCTCAGTTTCTGCAGAGGCTGGCCAAGGAGGCGCTTCTCGAGCGCTTCGACGTAGACGGACACATCCGGGAGTTCCGGCATCGCGTTCGCGATTATCGATGAGGCGATGCGAAACGTGCTCAGCGCAGTGCTGGTGTTTGTGGCCTTCGGAGCGCTGGCGTCTCGCCAGCTGGCCGGGCCGCGTCCCGCGGCCCTCGGGGCGGGACGCCCCGAGCCCAGCCGGCCGGAGGCCGGCGCTCCCCTCATCCCGGTGCGGGGCATCCAGCCCTCCCAGCTCAAGAGCACCTTCAACGAGGGACGCGTCGGCCACTACCACCACGCCATCGACATCCTCGCGCCGCGCGGCACGCCGGTGCTCGCCGCGGTCGACGGCACCGTGCGCAAGCTCTTCGTCAGCCGCGCCGGCGGGATCACGCTCTACGAATTCGATCGCGCCGCCGAGCGCAGCTACTACTACGCGCACCTCGACAGTTACGCCGCCGGCATTCATGAAGGGCTGCCCGTCCATCGCGGCGACGTCCTCGGCTATGTCGGCACGACTGGCAACGCGCCGCCGACCACGCCGCATCTGCACTTCGCGATCTCCGTCCTCCCGCCGACGAAGGAATGGTGGAAGGGCGAAGCCGTCGATCCGTATCCGATTCTCACGGGTCCGGCCTTAGCGCTTCGCTGACGTCCATC
Source organism: Acidobacteriota bacterium (assembly GCA_046723495.1). GTDB lineage: Bacteria > Acidobacteriota > Thermoanaerobaculia > Gp7-AA8 > Gp7-AA8 > DATDFB01. The sequence continues at coordinate 10,134 of JBKOUP010000294.1, read as the reverse complement.
TGGCGGCGCCGCTCGACGTGATTGGCACGGGACATGACATAGAATCCCCGCGCTTCATGGCCGATACCGCGACGATTACCGAGCGTACAACGATTCCCATTTACACCGCCGAGGAACTGACCGCGCTTGCGGCGCAGGTCCTGACCGAGGCGCGGCGCCGTGTCGCGGAGATCGAAGCGCTGCCGCTCGAAGGGCTCTCCGCCGAGGCGCTTTTCGACGCCTGGGACCGGATGGCCATCTCCATCGAGGACGTCTTCGGGCCGATTTGGCTGCTCAACAGCGTCCATCCCGACGCCGCCGTTCGCGACGCCGCCGACCGCGTCGTCATCGACGAGTCGGTCTTCATGACCGAGCTTTTCCAAAATGAAAAGCTCTACGAGCGCGTGCACGCCGCCGCGGCCGCGACGGTCGCCCAACGGCAGTACCGGAAGGATCTCATCGAGGCCTTCGAGGACAGCGGCGTTTCCCTCGAGCCGGAAAAACGGCAGCGCTTCCGGGCCATCTCCGAGCGCCTGACCGAGCTCTCGCAGGAGTTCAGCAAGAACGTCCGCGAGAACAAGAGCGAGCTGCGCTTCACGCCCGCGGAGTGCGACGGGCTGCCGGCCGCGTACCTCGAGCGCTCCCGCCGCGACGACGATGGCACCGTCGTCGTCGGCTTCGATTCGACCGACTACGTCCCGTTCATGATGAATGCGAAGAGCGACGACGCGCGGCGGCGCTATTACGTCGCCTACACGAATCGCGGCACGCAGCGGAACATCGAGATCCTGGACGAGATCGTGGCCTTGCGGAAAGAGATCGCCGAGCTCTACGAGGTGCCGAGCTTCGCGCATTACGTGACGAAGCGGCGCATGGTCGAGAACCCGGACACGGTGCGCGCCTTCCTCGGCGAAGTGAAAGCCGCCGTCACCGAGGCCGAAGTGCGCGACCTGGCCATCCTGGCGGCGAAGAAGGCGGAGATGACGGGGATCGCCGTCGAGCAGGCCGCCATCACGCGCTGGGACGTGCTCTATTACCGCGAGCGCGTCCGCGAGCAGCGCTACGACATCGACCAGGAAGAGCTCCGCCGCTACTTCCCGACCCCGCCGACGGTGCAGTGGCTGCTCGACATCAGCGAGCGCCTCTACGGCGTGCGGTTCGAGGAAGCGCGCGTGCCGGTGTGGCACGACGACGTGCTCTACGTCGACGTGAAGGACGCCGCCAGCGGCGAGCTCGTCGCCGGCATCTATCTCGACCTCTATCCGCGTCCCGACAAGTACAAGCACGCGGCGGCCTGGCCGGTGCGGGGCGTGTCGCGGCGCGCGGGGCGGAAGCCGATCAGCGTGCTCGTGGCGAACCTCAACCGCGACGGCCTCACGCACAGCGAGCTGGAGACGCTGCTGCACGAGTTCGGGCACGTGCTGCACGGGGTCCTCTCCGACACCGAGTATAACCAGCACGCCGGCACGAGCGTGGAGCGCGACTTCGTGGAGGCGCCGTCGCAGATGTACGAGGAATGGGCGAACCGCACGGAGAGCCTGTCGCTGATGCGCGCGCACTGCACGACCTGCCCGATGATCGACGAGCCGCTGGTGCGACGGCTGCGCTCGTCGCGCAAGTTCGGCAGCGGCATCGACTGGGGCCGCCAGCATCTCTACGCCGCGTTCGACATGTCGCTGTCGAGCGAGACCCCCGGCAAGACGCTGGAGACGTGGATCGCCATGGAGTCGTCGACGCCGATGGGCCACGTGGAGGGGACAGCCTTCCCGAGCGCCTTCGAGCACATCGCCAGCGGCTACGCGGCGGGGTACTACGGCTACATGTGGGCGAAGGCCATCGCCCTCGACCTGATCTCCGCCTTCGGCAGCGACATCATGAACGGCGAGACGGGGCGGCGGTTCCGGGAGATGATCCTCTCCCGCGGCAGCGAAGAGCCGGCACGCGATCTGGTGGAGCGGTTCCTGGGACGGCCGGTGTCGAGCGAGGCGTTTTTCGAGGAGATTCGGGGGGAGTAGTTGTTGGTTGTTAGTTCTTGGTTCTTAGTTCTTAGTTTTGCGTTCAACTAAGAACTAAGAACTAACAACTAAGAACCCCATCTAGCGCCACGAAGCGACATCCACGCTCGCTTCCCCGGTCGCGACAACGCGTATCGTCAGCCCCTCCGGCCGCGCGATCACGGCTCGATCAATTGACGGCGGAGCTGTCGGACGCACTGGTGCGCGCGCATGCGAAGGTGCACGCCGACGCGTCTACTATGCGGCCGAGGAACTGGCGCGCGGCTACGGCATGCCGATTCCGCGGTAGGGAATCGTTCCCGAAGTACACTCCTGTTCTGACGAGGGCCGGCCTCCGATCACAACAAGAACCCCGCCGTTTTGGCGGGGCATAGGAGGCTTACGGCCATGCGGTCCCGAACTCGTTTCTCGCTTGCTTTCGTCGTTCTAATTTCTATGTCCGCGGTGATGCCGGCGTCGGCCGCGCCGCGCGACGATGACCAGCCGCGCACGTTCGTGCAGCGCATCGTGCGCGTGGTGCGCTTGATCCAGCATTTGATTGTGCCGAACGATGACAGCGACAGCGGCACGATCTCCGTGCCGAAGCCATAATCGGCGGGCAGATGGGCGGCGGCGTGCCGCCGCTCATCTCTTTTCCTCCGGAAGCGGCAGAAAGAGCGCGGCAGGTCGCAGCCGCAGTTCATGAAAGTAAGACGTCACCCGCCGGAGGACGCCTTCCGAGACGGTGCCGCGCTCCGCTTGCTCGCGAAGATATGCGAGTGCCTCCAGTGCATTCTGGGCGATGCCGGCTTGAGCGAACGTCTCAATCAGCTCGGCAGCGGCGTACGCGACGTCTTCTTCGATTTCCGATTTGATACGGACGACGTCGAGTGCCGCCAACGTGGCATCTCTGATCATGCCGAATTTCAGATATTCGGCGCGAACGATGAACAGCTCTGATATTGCCTCATGCGCCCTGCCTTCATCAGCAAGAGCAAGCGCATATGCCCAGCGTACGCGTGGGATTTCCGTCGCTACGTTGAACATCTGAAAGTTTTCGAGCGCCCGTCCATAGAAGGCCCGTGCAGCGGCGATATCCCCGAGCTCCCGTGCACACTCGCCCGTAGCTTGAAGGGCTCGCGCAAGGGCAAGGCCGTTTCCGCTCGGCTCGGCGTCCGAGACTTCGTCGCTGAAAATCATCATTGCTTCGCGGAATTGCTTGCGCGTAAACAGGACCCACGCTTCGGTCATACGCGCGTAACCGACGTACTCGCTCTCAGAGTGGTCGCGGAAAACCTGCGCGCATCGCCGCGCGATCGCGATGGCGTCGTCGCTTTCTCCGAGTTCCTGGAGGATTTGCGCTTTCGCGAGCTCGGCGGCGGCCCTCTCGGACGCGAGTCCTGGATTCTTGTCTAGGATCTCAACCGCCTTCAAGGCCGCCGTTAATGCCCGTTTCATGTCGCCGGTCACGCGCAACGAGTTCGCGTACTCCTTCCACGCGCGGCCGCGAAGCGAAGTCGCGAACAGCGTCTCCGGAACCGCCACCGCGTCGACGAATTTGGTCAGCACCGCCGCCAGCTCGCGCGCGAACGTCGGCTGCTCTTCGAGAGAGCTGTGGACGTAGTCGGTCAGAAAAGAAAGCGCGCCGTATGACCGGAAGCGCCCGTCGGAGGCCAGCATGGCCCGCCATTCACTCGGCGCCGCTGCCACGAGTTGCGCGCCGTAGACGCGGCCATCCTGTTCCTGAGCCGATCGCCACGCCTGTGCGAAGCGGAGCCTGTCGAGCGCGAGGGGATGCATGTTGATCTCACCCCATTCGACGGCGGCCAGTCGCGGCGGCGCCGCGGTTCTTGACCGGCTGTGGCTTGGCCGCCCGCGAACGGCCGCCGGAGGCGAGACGCCGCGCCGTCGTCTCCAGCCGTCTGGCCTCCTCGTCGCTCAAGGCGCTGTGCTTGGCCACGAACGCTTCGACGGCGGCGGCGTCGCGGAACGTCCGCTCCGAAAGCGGCATGGCCGACTCGACGGCGATGTCGCGCAGCGTTTCCAACTGCTCGGCGATCGACTGCACGGCGGCGAGAACGGCGTTGGCGTCGAGAGAGGCGTGCAGCCGGCTCACCGTCGCTCCAGCCCCGATCGGCGCCACCGTCAGATCGAGCGCCTGCATCACGTTGTCGAGCACGTCCACGGTGACGTTGCGTCCCTTTTCGAGCGCTGCCCAATGGCGCAGGCTCACGCCGGCCTTGTTCGCCGCCAGTTGCTGGCTGAACCCGCGGGTGAGCCGCATCTTCCGGATATAGAGACCGAGGACTTCGTTTGCCATCCGCCGTGCTCCTCTGCGTGCAGGTGGAACTATAGCACGTTTGACACCGATAGTACCGACAAGTATCATCGTGCACATTGAACGAGAGAGGCCGTGGATCCGAACGACCAGCGAGAGAGCAGGCTGAGGGCGTTCCTGCGCGGGAACCGCATCCCTTCTGCCAGAGTCGAGAAGGCAGCGGGCATCAGCCGCCAGTTCATGACCAGGCTCAAGTCCGGAAAGACCGACCCGCGCCTCTCCACGATGCGCCGCGTGCTCGGCGGCGTCCGCCGGGCGACGGGCCGGCCCGTGAGCATGGACGAAATTTTCGACCTGGAGCCGTAGAGCCGGATCTGCCCGCTCCTGTGCGGGCGTTCACTGCCGTCCAGGCCGAAGCGCTGTATTCCGCGAACCGCCCTCTGCTCCTGCACATGGCCGCCGTGAAGTTCCGCGTTCCGTATGCCGACGCCGAGGCGCTCGTGCACGAGGCGATGATATCGCTGCTTTCGGCAGGCGAGGCGATGGCGGATGTTCGAGCCTGGCTCGTCTCGGCCGTCTGCAATGGAAGCCGTCACTATTGGCGCTCCCGTGTACGTCTCGTACCGCTGCCGCCCAACCTGGACGACATCTTGTATGCGCGCCAAATCCTGCCCGAGATTGAGCGTATCGAGAAGGAGCTGATCGTGCGGCAGGCGCTGGCACGCGTGCCATCCCGAGACCGCGAGGTTCTCTACCTGCATTACTTCGAGCGCCACACAGTCGCGGAGCTCGCGAGCAGGCTCGGCACAACCTACCGCTATGCGGAAAAGCTGGTGACGCTTGCGCTGTCGCGACTGCGAAAGTTCTGCACGTGAAAACGGAAACGGAAACGATCGGTTGCGTTGACAGCGTCACGGCCACTCACTAGGATCGCGCGCTAAATTACGTCTGAGCCGACTTCCCGCTTAACGCATTGCATCAGAGCAAGAAAATATTTGTTACGAAAATAAATAATGAGGCGCGATTATGGCGACTGACACGGGATCAAAACCTCGGGCAAGCTGCACATCGGTTCAAGCGGCAAACCGTCCGAGCTGGACTCTTGTCAAATGATGGACTGCGGCTCCCACCATTGCCGCGTCCCGTGTCAGTCGCCGCCAGTGGTCGCAGACGCATGCCGAAGTCTCGAGCGAGGCTGTACCGGCAGGGATAAATATTACTCAAGGATTGACCGATGACTCGAAACCTCTTCCGATTGTTCGTCGTCGCAGCACTTGCTTCTCTCCTCGGCAATTCTCTTCTGGCCCAGTGCAGCGGCACGGCTACGGCGTCGTATGACCCCGCGGCTGCGCAAGCGACTTATCACTTCTCTTCCATGGGCAGCTGCGGCGAGGCGACGATGGGAGTGTGGCGTTCCTTTTGGGGGCCCGGAGTCGTCTGGCTTTACGACGACCACACGCCGGCAATCTCGGCTACCGAGACCCATGACACGGCCTGTCTCGCCGACGGGACGTACACGATCGATTTCACCAGCGCCTGCGGCGTCTTTTCGGGAACCCAATGCACGGGCAAGATCCAGCCCAAACAGTTCAACGTGGCGGGAATCACGGTCAGCAATACCCCCTCCATCAGCCTTTCCGTCTCTCCTCGGACGGGATCGACCGTCTATGATGCGACCGCGACGTACTCGTTCCCGAACACGAATAGCGCGCGCGGCGATCAGCGACGCATTACCGTGACGCACATCGATCCACTCGGCCGAAGTTCGGTCCTCTACGATACCCCCGACTGGGTGTTGTTCAGCCAAGACGGGAGCGCCTCGTTTACGTTCGACACTTCGTGCTGGCTCGAAGGCGAACATCAGATCAAGCCGCTCGCCGCCCACAACTGCGCCAACAGCACGACCAATGGCTCGCCGCAGACCATCACCATCCAGCGCCGCCCGATCATCACGCCGACGGTCACGAAGAATGCCGATGGCAGCAATCACGTCGTCGTCGACTATCAATTCTTCGATTCCGGCGCGTCGCGCGAAGTCACCCTGAGTCTGCTTCCGACGCCGAAAGACGCCGCATCCCAGGTCGGCGATTACACCGGCCTCAATATGCAGGGCACCCTCACCACCGACGTGACGGTCGACCACGACCGACTCATGAGGGTTACGGCAGTGAACGGCGGCTGCTATTCGGCCGATGCCACGACGGGACTGAGCGGCAACTGCTGCAGCGGCGGCTCCGGAGCCGGCAACCCGTCCGGCTATGCCGGCGATCCTGTGCGCGTTTGGGATGGCGCGGTGACATACGACGAGCGCGACCCGTTGCCGGACGACTTCGGCCTCATCTTCCGGCGCACGTACAAGAGCAACTTGCAGCAGTCGCGCGCCTTCGGAGTCGGTTGGCTCTCGGCCTTTGACGGCGGCGTGGCCGTGGCCGACACCCCGCAGCACAAGAGCGTCGTTGTCTACGGCGAGGACAACGACCGCGTCATTTTCGACCAGCTGGCCAACGGCGCCTGGCTGCAGACGTGGCCGACCGGCAGCTCGACGCGCGGCACGCTCACCGGCTCGGAATCGACCGGCTACAGCTATCGCCAAGCGGGAAGTTCCGTCGTCCGGCTCTATGGCGGCTCGGGCAGTCATCACTTCCTCGGATTGCAAGACACCCGCACGAGCCGCCAGGTGACGATCACGTACGACGCCTCAGGCACGCCCACAGCGGTTGCCGACAGCTTCGGCGCGTGGGCCTGTACGATCACCGCGGACGCGAGCCATCGCATTACGCAAATCGCCGTGAACGGCCGATCCGATCTCGTCTGGAACTACGCCTACGACGCATCCGGCAATCTAACGACCGTCACGCTGACGGGAACCACGAACGCCTGGCGGACATACGGCTACGTGCAAGCCGGCTCCGGCTGGTATCTCGCCTCCATCGCCGACGCCCTCGGCAATCTCCTCGAGCAGCACGCCTACGACGCGAGCGGCCGCGCCGTCACCTCGCTCGGCCCCTCGGGCGACATCACGAATATCCAGTACAGCACCACGAACCCGTCGACCACCGTCATCACCCGCGCCGACAACAGCACGACGACGTACACGCAGGGCATGGCCGACCGCGAGGTGACGACGCAGCTCATCGGCGGCTGCGCGTCCTGCGGAGGCCACGATCTGACGACGGCGTACGACGCCTTCGGGCACGTCTGGCGCGTCCAGGACGGCAGCGGCTACATCGCCGAGTCGATCTACGATCAGAACCTCTACGGCTCGCATAATCTGATCTTGCAAACGAGGGCGCTCCGGCCCTCGGGCTGTGACCCGGCCACGGATCCGGCACATTGCGCGATGAGCTCCTCGGCGCTCGCGGCGGCGACGCTGGCCACGTCACCGGCGTCCAATACGACGAGTTACATCTACAGCGACGCAAACTGGCCGGATCGCGCAACGGAGATCGACCGCGAAAGCGTGATGCATCTCGGACAAACGGTGGCCGAAACGTTCACATACGACGCCTCGACGGGGCAGACGCTCACGCACACGCTTGCTGGCGCCACCGGCTCCGACGCGCACCAGGAGACACACACGACCACGACCACTCTCTACAACGGCGCCGAGGGAGCGGCATTCAATCCCGGTGGCTCGTTCCAGTCGTCGTGGCTGACAGCGCCGCAGCCCTCCGGAATCGTGAAATCGGTCAAAGGCCCGAGAACAGACGCCGACACGACGACGCTCTACGTCTATTACCCGATCGGAAGCAGCGCTCCCGGCCCGTCGCAGGGAAGACTCGCAGCGATCAAGAACGCCCTCGAACAGATCACACGTTTCGAGAACTACGACGTCTTCGGCCACGCCACGACCATGACCGATCCGAACGGCGTGCAAACGGTGCTCACGTACGACCCGCTCGGGCGGCTGCTGACCTCGACGCTCAAGGGAGTTTCCGGTTGCGATACGGCCGCCGATCCGCTCTGTGCGACCGATCTCGTGACCTCAAACAGCTACGCCAATACCACCGGTCCGCTCGCGCTCGCGCAGCGGCCGGGCGCGAATGCAGTCGCATACACGTACGACAGCCGAGGACGGGTCACGGCGACGCTGCGCGGTACGGCCCTGAGCAACTGCACGCAACCGCCGTGCATCAGCCAAAACGAACAGGTCGTCTACACCTACGACAACGCCACCCAGAAGAAAACGTCGGAATCCTATCAAGCGTGGGTCAACAGCGCATGGAGCGAAACGACGCGGGAGTCGTTCAGCTACGACGCCTTCGGCCGCCTGGCGCAGACCACTCACGCCGACAACAGCAGCATCGTCTACGGCTACAACGGCGTCGACAGCCTGATCTCCGTTCAGGATGAGCGCCACAGCTCGCCCAATACGACGTATACCTACGATCAGGTCCAAAGGCTCACCACCGTCAGCAAACGCTCGGCACGGGTAGCGTCACCACGAGCTACGCGTACGATGTTCGCGACAATCTCACTTCCGTCACCGATCCAAACGGCAATGCCACGACCTATCTCTACGACGATTTCGGGCGCATGCTCAAGCAGACGAGCCCCGTCACCGGCATGACGACGTACTCCTACGACTTCGACGGAAACGTGCTGACGACGTCGGCTGCAAACGGCACCTACACGAACCGGACGTACGATGCGCTTGGCCGCGTGACGCAGGCGGTCTCGCCGGGCGAGACAGTGACGTGGGGCTATGACAGCACCGTGTCCTTCGGCATCGGCCGCATGACGTCAATGAACGACCCGGCCGGTTCGAGCGTCTTCAAGTACGACCGCCGCGGCCTTCTTCTCAACGAAGCGCGGAGCGACCCTCAGACCTCCGTGACCACCGCCTATCAGTACGACGCCGACGGCAACCGCTCCGCGATCACGTATCCATCCGGGCTGTCGGTGCAATACGGCTTCGACTATGCGCATCGCCCGGTGTCGGTCATGAACGGAGCATCGACGATCGTCTCCGCCTCCTACTTGCCGTTCGGCCCGTTGACGGCGCTCACATTCGGGAACGGCACTCAACGAACCGTCACGTTCGACAATCGATACCGGGTGACGGAGAACAAACTGGCCAATTCCTCGGGCATGGCCATCGCCGACTACCTCTACGCCGAGGATGCGGCGGGAAACATCACCCAGATCCACGACGCTCTCGACCTGACGTTCAACCGCGACTTCGCTTACGACGATCTCAACCGCCTCGTCACGGCGAACAGCGGAGCGTCGCTCTGGGGAGCCGGCTCGTACACGTACGATACTATGGGCAACATGCTGACGCTCGACCTCGGCGCAATGATCGAAGTCGATCCGAACCAGCCGCTCGCTTGCAAGACCTGCCGCGCTCGCGGGCAAGCCGCTCCCGCCCCGGGATCGCGGCACGAGATTTACTCCTATCAGGGAACGACGCCGCTGCTCGATCACGTCACCTCGGTCAACGTGAACGTCCCGACGCCGGCGGGCATCGACAAGCCGATGAGATACGACGCGGCCGGCAACGAGGTGAGCTACTACGCCGATCGGACCTACTCCGGCCGGAATCTTCAGTCCACGATCACCGACAACTCCGGCGACAGCTCCCCAGCGCATCAAATCGCCTATGCCTACGACGGCCGCGGAGTGCGCGTCAAGCGAACCGAGTCCCCGACCGACACCGGATCTGCCACGAGGCGCTTCTACTACAGCCCAGAGCTTCAGCTCCTGACGATGACGAACGATGATCAGCAGAACCTCTGGGGCTCGCGCCGTCTCAGGACAACCGCGCTGGCAAGCTCGCGCTACGACATCGTCTGGCTCGGCAGCCTTCCCGTAGCGCAACTCAATGGGGGGACGATTTGGCGCGGCACGTTCACGGACCATCTCGGCACACCGATCCTTCAG
>JBKOUP010000258.1:0-5243 GCA_046723495.1 Acidobacteriota bacterium | reverse complement strand
CTTGCGGTGCGCGCCCGATGCGCCGCGTATAGAAGACGCTCGGCGGAAAGAAAAAGTTGAAGTGGCTCGGCGCCGGCGTGTCGTTGAAGTTGAAGATCTGCAAGCCCTCGATGAAGAAGGGCCGCTTCTCCGGATAGAAGGTCTCGAACTGGCTGAGGTTCACGACGGCCGGATCGACCTCGACCTGGCCGAAGTCGGGATTGACGGTGCCGGTCAAGGTGAGGCTGGAGGTGAGCCCGTACTTGACGTCGAGGCCCGCGTCGGCGCGGTGATCGTGGCGCTGCAGGAAGGGATCGCTGGTGTCGAAGCGCGTGCGGAAATCGGTGCGGGCCACGGTGTACGGGACGAGCTCGAGCGGCTTGCCGCGGTGGATGCCCTCGATGCCGGCGACGTCGGCGAAGTGCGAGACGAAGCCGGTCTGCCCCTTCGGCGTGTTGACGATGCGCACGACCTCGTTGTTGCGCACGGTGCGCCGGGTGATGTTGATGCCCCACACGTGCACCGGCTTCTCGGGAAAGCGGAGCTGCGAAAAAGGAATGCGCACTTCGAGCTGCCAGCCGCCGGGGACGATCTTCGTCGCCGACTCCCAGACGCCGTCCCAGCTCGGGTCTTCGCCGATGTCGTTGTAGAGGACGGTGTCGACCTGGCCGTTCGCCGCGCTGACGGTGAAGGCGTTGCCGGAGAGGCGGTCGAGCTGCGGGTCGAGGTTGATGGAGACGAAGTCGGATTGCACGAAGTTGTCGCGGCGCGCCAGGAGCGCGGTCGGCTTCTGGGGGTCGTCCATCTTCAACCCGAAATAGATGGCGTTGTTGTCGTAGACGATGCGCACGCTGGTCTTCATCGTGGCCGGCTTGCCGTCGTCGGGATCGTGCTGGGTGAAGTCGGTGAACTCCGGCGCGCTCTGCCAGGCGGCGTCGGAGAAGTCGCCGTCGACGACCGGCGCGGCGCTGACGCGGACGGCGCGCAGGGTCGGATGATCGGGCCAGTTCGCGCCCCGCGCCGCGGCGGCGGCGACGAAGAAAATCAGCAGGAAGCCTTTGCGCATGAACGCTGCGAAGGATACATTCGAAGTCATGCTCTGCCCCGGTTGCAAAACTGCAATGCAACGCCTCACGCTCGATGCGGTCCTAGGCGCTACCGTCGATGTTGACGTGTGTACGAACTGCCGCGCCTTTTGGTTCGAGCCGTTCGAGACGCTGCACCTGACGCCGGCCTCGACGCTGAAGCTTTTCTCGCTGATCGCCGGGGCCAAAACGCCGTCCTCGACGTTCCCGACGGCCTCGCATTGCCCCAAATGCGGCAAGCAGTTGTTGCTGACGCACGACCGCCAGCGCAACACCCCGTTCACCTACTGGCGCTGCGACGCCGGCCACGGCCGCTTCACGCCGTTCGTCGACTTTCTGCGCGAGAAGGACTTCATCAAGCCGCTCTCGCCGCAACAGCTCACCGAGCTGCGCGAACGCGTGCAGACGATCCACTGCGCGAACTGCGGCGCGCCCATCGACCTCGCCCACGACTCGACGTGCCCGCACTGCGGCGCGGCGCTGTCGATGCTGGATATGACGAAGGTGGCGACCCTCCCCGCTCCCGCCACCGCCTCCACCCGCCCGGCCCGCCCGCACGACGCGGACATCGGCGCGTTATTCGAGCATGAGGATCCGTCGTCGCTCAGCTTGATTGACCTCGGATTGCAGGCGGTGGCAAAGTGGTTGGGGTAATCATCATGGCGAAGGAAATCACGCTCACGCTCGACGAAGAGACGATTCAGCGAATCGAGACAACTGCCGAGAATCTCGGAAAATCGAAAAGCCAGATCGTCGAAGAAGCCGTGGCTGACTATCGCCGTGTTCCTGACCGTCTCACCGAGGCCGAACGGCAGCGCATGCTGAAGGCGATGGCAATCCTCAAAAGCATGCCGCCGAGCCGGCCCGACGAGGAAGTGAAAAAGGAGCTCGAGGAGATCAGGGCAGCACGCCGGACCGGTGGCCGCAGAACTCCCGTCGATTGATGATCGTCATCGACACGTCGGCGCTGGTCGAGTGCCTCTGCGGATCGCGCCCTCTGCAACCACAACTCGACGAATTCCTGGCTGAAGGCGAGCTCGTACTGCTACCCGCGGCAGCTCTTTTCGAGTGGCTCCGCGGACCGCGCAATCAACAAGAGCTCTTTGCGCAGGGTCTGTTTTTTCCCAACGAAAAAGCCGTCCCTTTCGGTCACGTCGAAGCTGTCATCGCCGCGCAGCTCTACCGCACTGTGAAATCACCGCGCAGCCGCGAAATCGATCTCGCCATCGCCGCCACGGCGATCAGATACGGCGCAGCGCTTTGGACCCTCAATCGCCGCGACTTCGAAGACATCCCCGGCCTGCGCATCCTCTGACCCCTACAAATTCACCCACACGCTCTTCGTCTGCGTGTACTTCTCCAGCGTTCATTTGGAGGACAGGCGCGGTCGCCTGTCCTCCCATCCACGATTCGATCACCAGGCGCACGTTGGACTTTGCAGACACGAAAGATCGGTGTAGCCGTACCACGTGTAATCGAGGCCGAAGGCGTGAATCCGCCCGCGCCCCTGCGTCCAGGCCGGCAGTTGGAATGAAAAACGGTGCGCGGTGCCGCCTCCGCACCAGTCGTTGACGGCCTGCTCGCTCGACAGATTGGCCCTCACTGATCCGGCGTACGTCCATGTGGCCTCGTCGTAGAAGTCGACCTGCACGCTCCCCGCCGCGAAGTCCTGATCGCACGACCAGCCGGTGGCCACGCCTGAGGGGGAGATCCCGTCGAGGAAGCCGACCGGGTCGTTGATGTCGTACGGCATCATCGGCGGCTCGTTGGCGATCCACGTGTTTCCCTCGATGTTGTACGCAACGTAGCGGCCATAGTCGAAATGCGGATTGCCGGCGAAAAAGAGACCGCTGTTGAAATGATTCGACTGGTACGGGCCGGCATTCGTCGTTCCGTTGAAATAGCGGTTGTACGCTGGCTGCAGATTCAGCATGTCCGGCGCATAACCGCGGCCGCAGTCGCTGCCGCCCACGAGATTTCCGCCGCCGTCCGGCTGAAGGCAATCCCACCTGTAAGAACCATTGCCCCACATGTCGACGTCGATGTGGCGTTGGGCCTCCTCCATCAATGCCCTGGCCACCGAAATTTGATCGGGGCTGAACGTGGCCGAGCCGCCCGCTTCCTGGATGCCGAGCTTCGCAAACGCCACCGTCGTCATAATCCCGAAACCATAGTGGATCATCTGCGTCTGGCCATTGACGCTGAGCGTCTGCGCCGGCGTCGGGCTGTTGGGGTCGAGGTCGGCGATCGTGCCCGTGCAGAGCGGCGTTTGACTGCCGGCCAGTGGCAGGCGGCGGATGCAGGCGCCATGGCTCGTATCGGACGAACTGGTGACGTTCCCCAGTGCTTGGTCGAGATATTGATTGGCGAGGTTGAGCTTGGCGTCGACCTCGGTCTGCGTCGGGAAATACTGACAACGGGTAGGCTGGCCTGGCTGCGGAACTCGCCGCCGTTCGTACGCCGCGATCCAGGCGTAGCCGGCGGCGCTGCCGGCGAAGTCGTCCATACACGTGTTCAGGTTGTCGCCTCCGCATGCACCGGAAGGCGGCGTTCCGGTGAAATGCACAAAGCGGTTCGCGACCTCGCATAGTTGGGCGTCGAGGTCCTTATTGGCCCAGCCATTCGCACCGAGGCGCATCGCCGCGCCGAAAATCATGCCCACCATATAGCCGTCCAGCCAATTCGTAAAACCGGCTGGATCGGCGAGCTCCGCGGCGAGCTTCGACGTGAGCTGGTACATTGCCGTCTGCGCGCAATTCGGGTCCTCGGAATCGACGTGAATTCGCCCGTAATCGTTGAAGTCGCCATCCGTGTCATGGCGATACGTCGTCAGGTCGGGATAATTCGAAGCGCACTGAGCGGTCGCATTCGCGGCGAGCAGCAGCGCAATCGCTGCAAATAGAGCGATAACAGAGAATCTCACTGGGGCCTCCTTTGTGAGGTTATGGCGGGAGCGCAGACATCGAGCGGGTTATCGCCTGCGCCGGTGAATGGTTGTGTTTGTCAGGAAGGCAATTACGATGAGCCGAAAAGTGGCATGCCGGACCTCCGTTGTTACTGGCCCGACAGCGTGCGAAACTTATTCCAAATAATGTTCACAAATTCACCCACACGCTCTTCGTCTGCGTGTACTTCTCCAGCGCGTCCTTCCCCTGATCGCGCCCGAAGCCCGACTCCTTGAACCCGCCGAACGGCAGAGCCGGATCGTAGAGATTGTACGTGTTGATCCACACCGTCCCCGCCTTCACCGCGCGGGCCACGCGGTGCGCCCTCGACACGTCGCGCGTCCAGACCGCGGCGGCGAGGCCGTAGACCGTCGCGTTTCCTTTTGCGATCGCGTCCTCCGCGTCCTTGAAGCGGATCGTGGCCAGGACGGGGCCGAAAATCTCCTCGCGGGCGATGCGCATCTGTGCGTCGACGTCGTCGAAGATCGTCGGCTTCACGAAATAGCCCTTGCCCGTGCCGATGTCGGCGCGCTCGCCGCCGCAGACCAGCTTGGCGCCTTCGGATTTGCCGGCCTCGACGTACGACAGCACCGTCTCCATCTGCTCCTTCGAGACGATCGCGCCGAGGCGCGTCTTGGGGTGGAGCGGATCGGCGGGCGCCATCTTCGCGGCGCGCTCGCACACCTTCGCCAGCAGCTCGTCGTGCGCCGCCTCCTCGACCAGCAGGCGCGAGCCGGCCGCGCAGACCTCCCCCTTGCCGTAGAAAATCGCGTTGATCGCCCCGCGCGCGGCGGCGTCGAGGTCGGCGTCGGCGAAGACGATGTTCGGCGACTTTCCGCCGAGCTCCAGCGACACCTTCTTCAGCGTCTTCGCCGCCCGCGCCATCAGCTGCTTCCCGACTTCCGTCGACCCCGTGAAGGCGATCGCGTCGATCCCGGGGTGATCGACCATCGCGTTTCCGACAACGCTGCCGCGCCCCGGAATCACGTTCAGCACGCCCGCGGGCAGCCCGCACTCCTTCGCGTACTCGGCGAACTTCAGCAGCGACAGCGACGTGTTCGAGGCCGGCTTGATCACCACCGCGTTCCCGCACGCCAGCGCCGGGGCGATCTTCCACACCGCGAGCATCAGCGGGAAGTTCCACGGCGTGATCGCGCCGACGACGCCGACCGGCTCGCGCAGCGTGAGCAGCATCGCGTCGGATCTCCCGGGAAACGTGTCGCCGTAGAGCCTG
>JBKOUP010000095.1:0-3905 GCA_046723495.1 Acidobacteriota bacterium | reverse complement strand
CCCCGTGGCCGTGCCTCCGCCTCCGCCGCTGCGCCGCGAGACCTCTTCCGCCGCCATGCCGGCCGTGCAGGCTCCGCCGATGGAGCGTACCTCCGTCGTGCAGCGCGGCGACTCCCAGCCGAAGCGCTACGTCGTCGGCTGGCTCGTCGGCCTCAACGGCGCCGCGCGCGGCGAGGCCTTCTCCGTCCGCATCGGGCGCAACGTCATCGGCCGCGACCGCCGCAGCGACATCGTCATCGACGACGACCAGGCTTCGTCGCATCACGCCGACCTCGTCTTCCGTCCCGACGAGCGGCGCTTCATCCTCATGGACCACAACTCCACCAACGGCACCTACGTGAACGAGGCCGAGATCGAGCCGCGGCGCGACCTCCTGCCGAAGGACATCGTCCGCATCGGCTCGCACAAGCTCCTCTTCATGCCGCTCTGCGACGAAGGCTTTTTCTGGGATGACGAGGGCGCCCTGCGATGACGTTGATCGGCAGCGTCATCGGCAACTACCGCGTGGAGCGCGAGATCGGCGAAGGCGGGATGAGCCACGTCTACGTCGGGCGCACCATCGCCCGGACGAACATCCTGCCGGAGAGCTACACCGTCGTCCTCAAAGTCATGTCCGACGAGCTGGCCGGCGAGGTCACGGCGCGGAAGCGCTTCATCAAAGAGGCGCTGATCCTGGAGAAGCTCCGCCACCGCTACATCACCCGCTTCTACGAGTTCATCAACAACGAGGCCGGCGCCGTGCTGGTCATGGAGCTCGTCGAGGGGACGCCGGTCGACGTCCTGCTCAGCGAGCGCGGCGCGCTGCCGGTCGTCGATGCGATTGGCATCTGCCAATGCCTGCTCGAAGCCCTCGTCTACGCGCACGGCAAGGGCATCGTCCACCGCGACATCAAGCCGGCGAATCTCATCCGCGAGAAGGCGGGCTCGGTGAAGGTGACGGACTTCGGCATCGCCAAGATCTAGGAGAACAGCGCCGGCCCCGGCGGCACGGTGCTGACGAAGTCGGGCTTCCTCCTCGGCACGCCGCATTACATGTCCCCCGAGCAGATTCGCGAGCCGAAGGACGCCGGCGCGAAGAGCGACGTCTACTCCAGCGGCGTCGTGCTCTACGAAATGCTGACCGGGCAGCTGCCGTTCAACAGCCGCTCGCTGCCGAAGCTGATCGACGCCATCTACCGCGGCGAGAAAGCGATGCCCAGCGCGATCCGGCCGGAGATCGACCGCGAGCTCGAACAGATCGTGTTGAAGTCGATGATGCCCCGCGCCGACGAGCGCTTCGCCACCGCGCGCGAGTTCTTCGAAGCGCTCGAGGAGTACAACCTCCGCCCCGGCTACACGCCGACGATGCGCCCCACGCCGGCCTTCGACCCGTCGAACGCGCCGACGCCGCTGCCGTTCGCGCCGCCGCAGCAGCACTTCGCGCTCGTGAACGTGAAGCCGGAGACGGGCGAGAAGCACGTCCTGCAGGGCGCCGACGTCATGGTCGGCCGCGACCGCACGTGCTCGATCGTCCTGCCCCACCCGGCCGTCTCGCGCAAGCACGCCCGCATCACCTTCGACGGCACCTCGCCCGTGCTCGAAGATCTGAAGTCGGCCAATGGAACGTATGTGAACAACGCCCGCGTTGATCGGGTGAAGCTGAAAGTGGGAGATGTGGTGAGGTTCGGGGCGGACCCGGCGTGTAGCTATGTGTTGAGAGATCGATGAGGGAACAGGTGACGGGTGACAGGTGGAGCACCATCTGTCACCTGTTACCTGTTCCCTGTCACCTGAGAGACAGCCATGACCCAAATCACCTGCCTCAAATGCAAAGAGCCGATCGACGCCGCGTACGAGCAGTGCCCGCAATGCGGTGAGCGCGTCACCAGCTTCCAGCGCACGTATGCGACGCGGCTGATCGACGGCAAGTACCAGATCCTCGACCGCCTCGGCGTCGGCGGCATGGGCGAGATCTTCAAGGTCCGCCACATTCACCTCAACGAGCTGCGCGTGATCAAGATCATGCGCCCCAACGTGGCCCAGGACGATCAGGGGCTGCAGCGCTTCCTCCAGGAGGCGCGCACCTCCACGATGATCAAGCACAAGAACCTGGCCATGCTCTACGACTTCGCCCAGCTCGACGACGGCTCGTACTACATGGTCTGGGAGTTCATCGACGGCACGAACATCCAGAAGTGGATCGGCAAGAACGGAGCGATGCCGCCGCGGCTGACGATCGAGATCGCCGTCCAGGCTCTGAACGGTCTCGACCACCTCCACTCCATGGGCCTGATCCACCGCGACGTCTCGCCCGAGAACATCATGCTGTCGCAGGACCACCACGGGAAACTGCTCGTCAAGGTCATCGACTTCGGCATCGCCAAGTCGCTGGCCGAGGGCGACACGGGACAGCACCTGACGCAGACCGGCATGTTCCTCGGCAAGCTGAAATACGCGTCGCCGGAGCAGGCCGGATTCCTGAAGGAAGGGGAGCACCTCGACCCCCGCTCCGACCTCTACTCGTTCGGCATCGTCATGTACGAGATGCTGGCCGGGCGCGCGCCGTTCCTGGCCACGAACCCGAACGGCTACATCCTCAAGCACGTCACCGAGAAGCCGGCGCCGATCGCCGCGATCAATCCCGAGGCCAAGGTCCCGCCGCAGCTCGAAGCGATCATCATGAAATCGCTCGAGAAGAGCCGCGACCATCGCTACGCCACCGCGGCCGACTTCGCCGAAGCGCTCGAGGGGATCCGCAACAGCGTCGTCCCCGACGCCAAGTACGGCCTCGGCGAGAAGATGATCACCCTCAGCGGCGCGCAGACGCTCGCCGATTTGCCGAAGATCACCACCGGCGGCTCCGGCACTTTCAGCGGCGCCGCGCCGACGCAGCAGACGCAGACGGTGCAACCGCCGCCGCCGTCGACGCAGCGCTTCGGCCCCACCGGCACGCGCGCCGCGGACGACGAGGCCACGCGCGTCGAGCGCACCGCGAACGACGCGCCCACCGTGATGGAGCGGCTGGTGACGCAGGCGGCGTCGACGCAGATCGAGCCGAAGGTGTTGACGGCCGAGCCGACGGTGATGGAGCGGCAGATCGCTCCTCCGAAAAAATCGAACACCGCGATGCTCGGCGCGATCGCCGCGGCCATCGTCGTCGTCCTCGGCCTCGGCGGCTGGTTCCTCTTCCGCAAGCCGAGCGCGCAGCCGGCGACGCCGACCGCGCCCGTCGCCACGACCGCCGTGACTACGACCGCTCCCGCGCCGGCAAACGTCCCCGCGGGGCAGGGCGCGCTGCTCCTCTCCGCCTCGCCGTGGGGCGACATCGACAAGATCGTCAACGACGACAACAAACAGCCGATCGCGCTGAGCGACGACAACCGCTCCACGCCGGCGCGGCTCGACCTCGCGCCCGGCAAGTACCTCGTGACGATGAGCGGCCCCTCGGGGAAGACCACGACGTTCGACGTGCGGGTCGACGCCGGCCGGACCACGGCGAAGTCGGTCGACCTCGGCGGCGTGAACTTCGACGAGCTGGAAAAAGAGGTGTCGAAGCCATGAAGCGCGCCATTGTCCTCGTCACCTTTTTCTTCGCCACCGCCGCCTTCGCCTCCTGGTACGACGACTACGACGCCGGCCTCAACGCCGCGCGCAAGGGGCAGTGGAGCACCGTCATCCAGAAGATGACCGCCGCCATCGCCGGAAATGCGAAGGAGAACGACAAGGCCCGCACCTACGGCGCGATCTTCATCAGCTATCACCCGTACTACTACCGCGGCATCGCCTATCTGAACACCGGGAAGTTCGAGCAGGCCATCGCCGACCTCGAGCGCGCCGAGGGCATCGGCGACGAGAATCTCGGCTCGATCGAGATCAACATGGGGCGGGCCAAGCAGAAGCTCGCCGCCGCGAACGCGCCCGAGCCG
>JBKOUP010000323.1:0-4147 GCA_046723495.1 Acidobacteriota bacterium | reverse complement strand
GTCCGGCGACGGTCTGCGCCGAAGCCGTCCGACCAGAGGTCGGCCGGCAGCGGACCGGAGGTCCGCGCTCCGCTCTTCATCGCTTGACCACCACTCCTTCCTTCATCACGAACGAGACGTGCTCGGTGGCGTGGATGTCGTCGAGCGGATTGCCGGGAACGGCGACGATGTCGGCGAGCTTGCCGGCGGCGAGCGTGCCCACGCGGTCGTCGACGCCGAGGAGCGTCGCGGCGACCGAAGTGGCGCTGCGCAACGCGGCGGCGGGCGACATGCCGAGGCCGGTCATCAGCGCGAACTCACGCGCGTTGATGCCGTGCGGCGAGACGGCGGAGTCGGTGCCGAAGGCGATCTTCACGCCGGCTTTGAGCGCGTTGCGGAACATGTCGCTGCGCGCGGCCACGGCCGCCTTGGCCTTGTTCGCGATCGCCGGCGGGAACTTGTCAAGCTTCCCTGCGAGCCAGTCGCCGGCCAGCAGCGTCGGCACGAGGTAGACGCCCTTGTCGTGCATGAGCTGCAGCGTGTCGGGCTTGAGGAAGGAGCCGTGCTCGATGGAGTCGACGCCCGCGGCGACGGCCATCTTCGCGGCGGCGTCGCCGTGGCAGTGCGCGGCGACCTTGCGGCCCCAGTGGTGCGCTTCTTCGACGATGGCGTTCATCTCCTCCTGCGACAGCTCCGGCGCGTCGACCGGATCGGCGAGCGAGAGGACGCCGCCCGAGGGCATGAATTTGATGACGTCGGCGCCGTACTTGATCTGGTAGCGCACCGCGGCGCGGCATTCGGCGGCGCCGTTGCAGACGCCGTCGATCGGCCCGTGCTGCGGCACGCCGCGCGCGGGCGGGATCGGATCGCCGTCGCCGTGGCCGCCGGTGGCGCTGATGGCGTGAACCGCGGTGAGCATGCGCGGCCCCGGCGTGAGCCCGGCGTTGATGGCGTTGCGCAGGCCGACGTCGATGTAGTCGTCGGCGCCGACGTTGCGCACGCTCGTGAAGCCGGCCTCGAGGGTCTTCTTCGCGTACGAGCCGGCGTAGAACGCCTGCTCCGCCGGCTGGCGCATGACGCCCTGGAAGAAGTCGAGGTAGAAGTTGTCGCCCGACTCGCCGGTGAGATGGACGTGGGCGTCGATGAAGCCGGGCAGCAGCGTGACGTCGCCGAGGTCGATCACCTGCGCGCCGGCCGGGACGGGGACGTTGATCCCGGCGATGCGGTTGCCGGTGACGACGACGGTGGCGTTGTTGACGACGTCGTCCGAGGTGCCGTCGAAGAGGCGCGCGGCTTTGAGGGCGATCGTTTTTGGCTGTTGGGCGAAAAGAGGAACGGCAAAGAGCAGCAGAACGAGAAGCTTCTTCATGGTCCCGCATTCTTGCACGACCCACCGCAGACCTTGCACGGGCGGCCACCTCGGGCGAAACGAAACGCGCCGGCCCGAAGGCCGGCGCGCGGGCTCGTTGCGAATGACGAGCGTTTACGTCGTCTTGGGATTGTTCTGCGCCGGCTGCCCGACCGGCGTCGGCACGTCCGACGACGGGCCGGAGCCCGGGGCGATGGTCATGCGGTCGCCGACCGGCTCCTCCTGGTGCTCCTTCTGCTTCATGTAGTCGGTCCCCGTCTCCTCGATGAGGATCTGGTTGACTTCCCACCCTTCCAGCGTCTCGCGCTCCAGGAGCTTGCGGGCGATGCGGTCGAGGGCGTTGCGGTTCGTGGTGATGATCTCGTGCGCGGTCTTGTAGGCCTTGTCGAGGATGCGGCGCACTTCCTTGTCGATCTCGATGGCCGTGGCCTCGGAGTAGTCCTGATGCTGGGCGAACTCGCGGCCGAGGAAGATGGCCTCTTCCTTCTTGCCGAACGTGGCCGGGCCGAGGTCGGACATGCCCCACTCGCAGACCATGCGCCGGGCCATCTGCGTGGCGCGCTCGATGTCGTTGCCGGCGCCGGTGGTGATCTCGCCGATGAAGACCTCCTCGGCGATGCGTCCGCCCATCAGCACGGCCAGCATCGAGTCGAGGTACCTCTTCGAGTACGAGTACTTGTCCTCCGTCGGCAACTGCTGCGTGAGGCCGAGGGCGCGGCCGCGCGGGATGATCGTGACCTTGTGCAGCGGGTCGGCGGCCGGAAGGATCGCCGCCACGATCGTGTGCCCCGACTCATGGTAGGCGGTGTTCTTCTTCTCGCGGTCGCTCATGACCATCGACTTCCGCTCGACGCCCATCAGGACCTTGTCCTTGGCGAACTCGAAGTCGACCATCTGCACTTTCTTCTTGTCGTAGCGGGCGGCGTTCAGGGCGGCCTCGTTGACGAGGTTGGCGAGGTCGGCGCCGCTGAAGCCGGGGGTGCCGCGGGCGATGACGCTCGGGTCGACGTCGTCGGAGAGCGGGATGTTGCGCGTGTGCACGCGGAGGATGCCCTCGCGGCCCTTGAGGTCGGGAAGATCGACGACCACACGCCGATCAAAGCGACCCGGACGCAGCAAAGCGGGGTCGAGGACGTCCGGACGGTTCGTGGCGGCGACGAGAATGACGCCGTCGTTCGACTCGAAGCCGTCCATCTCCACGAGGAGCTGGTTGAGCGTCTGCTCGCGCTCGTCGTGACCGCCGCCCAGTCCGGCGCCGCGATGGCGGCCGACGGCGTCGATCTCATCGATGAAGATGATGCAGGGCGCGTTCTTCTTCCCCTGCTCGAAGAGGTCGCGCACGCGCGAGGCGCCGACGCCGACGAACATCTCCACGAAGTCGGAGCCGGAGATGGAGAAGAACGGCGCGTTGGCCTCGCCGGCGATGGCGCGGGCCAGGAGGGTCTTGCCGGTGCCCGGCGGGCCCATGAGCAGGACGCCCTTCGGGATCTTGCCGCCGAGCTTGGTGAACTTCTGCGGCTCTTTCAGGAACTCGATGATCTCGTGCAGCTCGAGCTTGGCCTCGTCGACGCCGGCGACGTCCTTGAACGTGACTTTCTTGGCGTTGCCGCTGAGCAGCTTCGCCTTCGACTTGCCGAAGGAGAGCGCTTTGTTGCCGCCCGCCTGCATCTGGCGCATGAAGAAGATCCAGAGGCCGATGAGGAAGAGGACGGGAGCCCAGGTGATGAGGGCGGTGATGAAGGGCGCGTCGTGCTGCGGCTCGATCTCGATGGTGACGCCCTTCGTCTTGAGAAGGTCGATCATCGCCGGGTAGTTGGTCGGGACGGCGGTGCGGAACTCGTGTTTGCCGCCCGGCGCGCTCTGCCGCGTCTCGCCGCGGACGTCGTCGCCGCGGATCATGACTTTTTCGACCGTGCCCTGGTTGACGCGGTCGAGGAAGGTGCTGAAGGGGATCTGCTCGTTCGTCCCTTTGGTCGTCTGGAAGAGGCTCCACAGGAGGAGCACCAGGACGATGATGACGACCCAGAGGAGAACGGTCTTACCGGTCGAGTTCAATGAAGTGCCTCCGGAATTGCACGACGATGCTTCCGCCGTGCCATTCGATACGGGTTAACGTAAGGCGGTTGCGAAAATTCTAGGGTCCGCTTATCCCTTCGTCGTCCCGATGTACGGCAGGTTCCCGTACTTCCCCTCCAGCTCCAGCCCGTACCCCACGAACGTTCCGTCGCTGACCTTGAACACGTGATAGTCCACGTCCAGCTGGACGGTGCGCAGGTCGGGGCGGTCGAGGAGGGCGACCAAGCGCAGCGAGGCCGGGTTCTTCTGCCGCAGCTGGGTGAGGAGGTAGGTCTCGATGACGCCGGTGGAGACGACGTCTTTGAGCAGGTAGACGTTGCGCCCGGCGAGGTCGATCCAGTTGAGGTAGTCGATCTCCACGGCCGCGGCGGTCTCGGTGTCGGCGACGTCGCGGACGACGTCGATGAAGCCGTAGCCGATGTTGCCGGGGATCGCGCGCATGAGGTCGGCGAGGAAGCACGACGTGCCTTTGAGCACGCCGAGGAGGAAGACCTCGGCGTCGCCGGCGTCGTCGCGGATGCGCGCGCCGAGCGCGGCCACGCGCTTGGCGATCTCCTTAGCGCTGAATGCCCGTTTGATCTTCGTCGCCCGCACGTTCCAGCCGTACCTCGTACAGATCGCCCGCGCCGGTGACGCGGAATCGTTCGGAGACCTCCACGCCGGCCACCCAGGCGATCTCGCCGTTCCAGAGCAGCAAAGGAATCCGATCCCGGAGGTCGGCGG
>JBKOUP010000368.1:0-3454 GCA_046723495.1 Acidobacteriota bacterium | reverse complement strand
GCTCTACATCACGCCCGTGATCTACATCTACATGGGGCGGTTCCAGTCGGCGCTCGGCAAGCCGTGGCCACGCATGCGGCGCTGGTTTGTCTGCGTTTCGCCAGAGCATGAACACGGCGGGCCACCGTTGATGGGAGGCTGACACTTTGGCGAACAATCTTCTGCGAGGCTGGCATGGCAGTAGGTTACACCGTAATGCACCATCTTGCACCACGCCCGCGCGGCGGCGGGACGCCGCCGGGACGGCCGTCGGGGACGACGGCGCGACGACGGCGCTACACCGGGACGATTCGGCGCGCCCCCGCCCCGACCAGCTGGTGCTCTTCCTGCTCCTCGACCTGCTCTTCCTGGTCGACGGCTTCCATCCACGTCGGGCCTTGCTTCTTGCCGCGGGTGCGGAGCTTCTCCATGTAGAGATAGAAGACCGGCGTCACGTAGAGCGTGAGCGTCTGCGAGAACAGCAGGCCGCCGACGACCGCGAGGCCGAGCGGCCGGCGCGACTCGGCGCCGGCGCCGAAGCCCAGCGCGATCGGCAGCGTGCCCATGAGCGCGGCCATCGTCGTCATCATGATCGGGCGGAAGCGGATTACGCAGGCGTCGTAGATGGCCTTCTCCGGCGTCGCGCCGCCGCGCTGCGCTTCGACGGCGAAGTCGACCATCATGATGCCGTTCTTCTTCACCAGGCCCACGAGCATGATCACGCCGACGAAGGCGTAGATCGACAGGTCCGTGTGGAACACCAGCAGCGTCAGCAGCGCGCCGAAGCCGGCGAACGGCAGCGCCGACAGAATCGTCAACGGGTGGATGAACGACTCGTACAGAATGCCCAGGACCATGTAGATCACGGCGATGGCCATGATCAGCAGCAGGCCGAGTCCCTGCAGCGACGACTGGAAGGCCTGGGCCGTCCCCTGGAACGACGTCGAGATCGACGACGGCAGCGTGGTCTTGGCCACGCCGTTGATCTGATTCACCGCTTCGCCGAGGGAGATGCCCGGCTTCGTGTTGAACGAGATCGTCACTGACGGCACCTGGCCGGAATGATTCACGGCCAGCGGTCCGAACGACGGCGTCCGCTTCGACACCACGTCGAGCGGCACGAGCTGTCCCGACGCCGCGCGCACGTAGAGCATCGACAGCTCGTTCGGCTGCCCCTGGTAGCGCGGGTCGACCTCCATGATCACCTGGTACTCGTTGTTCGGCGCGTAGATCGTGGAGATCTGGCGCGTGCCGTACGCGGAGTAGAGCGCGTCCTCGATCTGCTGGATGTTCATCCCCAGCGCGGCGGCCTTGTCGCGGTCGACCGTGACCTGCAACGTCGGGTTCTTCATCTGCAGGTCGGTATTGACGTCGGTGAGATCTTGCAGCTTGCGGATCTTGTCGAGCATGGCCGTGGCCGCGGGATAGAGGACGTTCGTGTCCGCGGCCTGCATCGTGTACTGGTAATTGGCGGTGCCGACGCGGCCGCCGAGGCGGATCGGCGGCGGGTTCTGCACGCTGGCGCGGATGCCCGGAATGGCGTTCAGCTTCGGGCGCATCGAGGCGATCATGTCGTCGATGGTGAAGCTCCGCTCGCTCTTCGGCGTGGTGCGGATGGAGATGATGCCGGTGTTCGACGCGCCGCGCGATCCGCACGTGGAGAAGAACGTGGCCACGCCCGGCTCCTTGGCCACGATGGCCGCGGCCTGGAGCTGGTGCTTGACGAGATCGTCGAAGCCGATGCCCTGCGCGGCCTCGATGTTGATGAAGATCTGTCCCTGGTCCTCGTTGGGGATGAAGCCCTTCGGCACGAGGATGAAGAGCCACACCGTCGCGGCCAGGATCGCGCCGGAAAAGAGCAGCGTGCTGAGGCGGTGGCGGAGCACCCAGCGCAAGCCGCGCTCGTAGACGCTGAGGCTCCAGTCGAAGCCGCGCTCGGTCGTCTGGTAGAGCTTCCCGTGCTTCTCGTCCTTGTGCGGGCGGAGGAACTTCGCGCTCATCAGCGGCGTGAGCGACAGCGACACAAAGCCGGAGACGAGGATGGCCGAGGTGATCGTCACCGCGAACTCGTGGAAGAGCCGGCCGAGAATGCCGCCCATGAAGAGGATGGGGATGAACACCGCGGCCAGCGAGATCGTCATCGACAGAATCGTGAAGCCGATCTCCTTCGAGCCCTTGAGCGCGGCTTCGAGCGGGCGTTCGCCGAGCTCCATGTGCCGGACGATGTTCTCCAGCATGACGATGGCGTCGTCGACGACGAAGCCGACCGACAGCGTGAGCGCCATGAGAGAGAGGTTGTCGAGCGAGTAGTTGAAGAGGTACATCACCGCGAAGGTCCCGACGATCGACAGCGGCAAGGCCAGGCTGGGGATGATCGTCGCGGAGATGTTGCGCAGGAAGAGGAAGATCACCAGGATGACGAGGAAGAGCGTCAGCAGCAGGGTGAACTTCACGTCGGCGACGGAGTCGCGGATCGACTGGGCGCGGTCGCGGTGGATCTCGAGGTTGACCGACGCCGGCAGCTCGCTGCGGAAGACCGGCAGGAGGCGGCGGATGGAGTCGGCCACTTCGACCGTGTTCTCGCCGGGCTGCTTTTGGATGGCCAGGATGATGCCGCGCTTGTTGAGGAACCACGCCGCCGTGGTGTTGTTCTCGACGCTGTCGGAGATCTTGCCGAGCTCCTCGAGGTGCACCGGCGCGCCGTTGCGGTAGGCGACGGTGAGGGGGCGGTAGTCGGCGGCGCGCAGGAGCTGCCCGTTGGCCTGCACGGTGTAGGCGGTATACGGCCCCTGCAGGACGCCGGTGGGGAGATTGACGTTGCTGTTCTTGATGGCGTTGCCGACGTCGTCGATGCCGATGCCGCGCGCGGCCAGTTGCTGCGGGTCGAGCTGGATGCGCACGGCGTACTTCTGGGCGCCGTAGACGAAGACCTGGGCCACGCCCGGGACGGTGGAGATGCGCTGGGCCATGACGGTCTCGCCGTACTCGTCGAGGTCGTAGAGCGGCATCGTGTCCGAGGTGAGGGCGAGGAAGAAGACCGGCTGGTCGGCGGGGTTGACCTTGTTGTACGACGGCGGCGCCGGCATGTTCGGCGGGAGCTGCCGCGCCGCGGCAGCGATGGCGGACTGCACGTCCTGCGCGGCCGCGTCGATGTTGCGCGATAGGTTGAACTGCAGGGTGATCGACGTCGAGCCGAGGTACGACGCCGAGGTCATGGAGTCGAGGCCGGAGATCGTGGAGAACTGGCGCTCCAGCGGCGTGGCCACGGCGGCGGCCATCGTCTCCGGCGAGGCGCCGGGGAGCGAGGCGCCGACCTGGATCGTCGGGAAGTCGACGTTCGGCAGATCGCTGACCGGCAGCTGGCGGTAAGCCATCACCCCGAAGAGCAGGATCGCGATCATGACCAGCGTGGTCATGACCGGACGGCGGATGAAGATTTCGGCGATGTTCATAGTTAGCTATGAGGGATGAGGAC
>JBKOUP010000093.1:0-4726 GCA_046723495.1 Acidobacteriota bacterium | reverse complement strand
GCCTCGATCTTCCTCGTCTTCACCGGCTCGATGTAGACCTCCTCGACGTCGGAGCTCCCCGCCTTGACGCTCAGGATGACGATGACGGCGACGACGATGACCGCCGCGCCGATCAGCAGGGCACGCTTCACCGCGACCTCGCGCCCAACGCCGTCGCGCCGACGATGACCAGCGTCATCAGGATCCAGGCCGCGATCACGACCGTGGCCGCCTTCGCCTTCGACAGCCGCGATGCCGCCGCCAGGCCGATGACGAAGAGGATCAGCGACCAGAGGGCGAAGAGGTCGAGGCGGCTGAGGAACGCGAAGAGCACGGGGTTATCGCGGTAATTGGCCAGGAAATTGAGACTCGATCGGACGACGGCCTCCGACTCCTGCAGCTTGATCGTTTGCTTCGTCATCACGATCGGAATTTTGATCAGGGCCCGGATGGCCTGGGGCATCCAGCCGTAAAGCACGACCGAGAAGACCTGGTGGTACGTCGACGTGCCGCCGAGGAGGCGCACGCCGAGCCAGTAGATCAGGGCCAGGACGGCCAGGACGCCGAGGAGCAGGAACGGCCCGACGTACTGCGTGGCGCGGCCGAAGGCCGTCGCAAAGCGGATGGCCTGCTCCATCTGCGCCGGGGGCATGTTCCCCTTTTTTTCGAACGCCTCGCGATACGTCCCCTCGAAGTCGATGTGCGGGATCGTCACGAGCGTCGCGGCGAAGATGATGACGAGGATGACGATGGCCGGCACGACCCAGTCCGGTTTGCGGGCGATGTCCGCAAACGTCCGGCTGGGCGAAAAGAGCACGCCGACGATGCGGCTGAACGGGCTGGAAGGCTTGTCCTGCGGCGGAGCCTCGACCGCCGGGGTGACGTCCGTCATTTTTTCTGTTCCTCCGTTTTGGGTTGGCTCTTATCGTAATTCAGCCAGCTGTAACGGTCGAAGAAACTGAAGATGCGCGGCTCGTCCACGGCCTCCGGCTCCACCTTGATGTTGCGGACGTCGAGCAGGTCGCCGACGGCGCGGTGGTACGCCGCCACGGCCTTGTTGTAGGCGACGAGGGCCTGCAGCTCGCGGGCGCGGGCGTCGGAGAGCTGCTGCTGGATCTGCAGAACCTGGAAAATCGTGGTCATGCCGTTCTCGTAGCGCTTCCGTTCGGCGTCGAGGTTCTGCTCCGCGGCCTCGCGGGCCGTCTTCGTGGCCGTGATCTCCTTCGCCGCGGTGTCGATGGCCCGCGCGGTCACGCGCACGTCGATGACGATGTTCTGCCGCGTCTGATCTTCGAGAGCGCGGGTGCGATCGACTTCGAGCTCGGAGCGCTTGGCCTCGGCCCGTGCACCGATGTTCAGGATCGGCACGCCCACCAGAACGCCTGCGGTCCACGACGGGAAGGTGTTGCTCAGCACCTGCCCGAAGGCGTGCGGATAGCCGGTCACGTCGTAGCCGATGATCTGGTCGGTGGCCGGATCGACGATCGGCGCGCGTCCGCCGAGGCCGGCGGCGGTGTAGTTGAGAACGGCGTCCAGCTTCGGCCGGACCTGGTTGCGGGCGTAGGCGTACTGCACCTTGGCGTTGGCCGTGGTGAGCTGCGACTCGCGCAGCTCCGGACGGAGGTCCATGGCCCGGCGGACCGACTCCTGCGTGTCGACGGTCATCGGAACATACGTGACGGCCTCGGTCGGCACGATCGGACGGTCCCAATCGTCGGCCGGGAGATTCAGCAGCGCCCGCATCTGGTCTTCGGCATCACGCACCGAAGCGACGGCGGCGATGAGCGCTTCCTCCGTCGTGGCGATCTGCACGCGCGGCTGGAGGATGTCGAGCGGCGCCGAGGCCCCGACGTTGATGCGGATCTGGGTGATGCGGGCCTGGTCGCGGGCCAGGAAGAGCGCTTCCTTCTGCACGTCGACGAAGCGCCGCGCGTAGACGAGGTCGAGATAGGCCTGTTCGACGCTGACGACGGTGTTGATCAGGATCCGGCGGAACTCCTCGGAGTTGATGCCGAACGTGTTGCGGGCCAGCGTGATCTGCCGGCGATTGATGTCCATGCCGAAGTTCCGCAGCAGCGGCTGCTGGAGGCTGAACGACAACGACGAGCCGTACGCCGGCGACACCGTGGTGAAGCCGCCGGTCTGCACCTGGCGGTTGTTGTTGAAATTGACTCCGTACGTGCCGCCGGTCGGCAGCAACTGCGACACGCCGAAGTCCGCGAAGGTGTTGCGGCTCGCCGAGGGCGTCGCCTGCGAGGAGACCGGGCTCTCCTTGCTGGTGTGCTCGATGTCGGCGGTGGTGAACCAGTCGAACGGGCCGTAGGCCTCGCGCAGGCTCTGCCCGGACTCTCTGTAGTCGAGGCGCTGCACCTGCACGCCGATGTTCTGCGACACCGCCGCGCGGATGGCGTCGTCGAGCGAGAGGCGCAGCGCGCGCGGGTTGCTGATGTCTTGGTCCGTCTCGGCCGTCACCGCCGGCGTGGTGGTTTGCTCTTTTTGAACGGCAGTCGTCGTCCCTGGCGTCTGGGCAATGAGCGCGGTCGCGCTCAGCGCGAAACAGGCGAAGATCAGGACACGGCGGATTGTCGACATGCGAATTCCTCCTAAGACACGCCTCATGTACGAAACAAGTTACGGTTTGTTTAGGACTTCGGTGACTTCGGTGAGGCCGGGCGCATTGTATCTGCTGGGACTGGGTCGCCCGCAAAATGGCACGCCGCGAATTGCCCCGGCTGATGCTCGATCAGCGCCGGCACCTGCTCCGCGCAGATCGGGAACTGCGCGATGGGGCAACGCGTGTGGAAAACGCAGCCGCTGGGAGGATTCAGCGGCGTGGGGATGTCGCCCTTGAGAAGGATGCGCTGCTTGTGCGTGGTGGGGTCGGGGACCGGCACGGCGGAGAGGAGCGCCTTCGTGTACGGATGCAGCGGCCGCGCGTAGAGCGAGCGGCGGTCGGCCAGCTCCATGATCTTTCCGAGGTACATGACCGCGACGCGGGTGGAGATGTGCTCGACCACGGAGAGGTCGTGGGCGATGAAGAGGTACGTGAGCCCGAGCTCGTCCTGCAGGTCCTGGAGCAGATTGATGACCTGGGCCTGCACGCTGACGTCGAGCGCCGATACCGGCTCGTCGAGGACGAGGAACTTCGGATTCGTCGCCAGGGCGCGGGCCACGCCGATGCGCTGCCTCTGCCCGCCCGAGAACTCGTGCGGGTAACGTTTGCGGTAGTCGGGGCTGAGGCCGACTTTCTCGAGGAGCTGGGCCACGCGGTCGCTGCGCTCGGTCCCGTTCATCCCGCCGTGGATGATCAGCGGCTCGGCGATGATCGTCCCGACGGTCATGCGCGGGTTCAGCGACGCGTACGGGTCCTGAAAGACGATCTGCATGTCGCGGCGCATGCGGCGCATGTCACGCCCGTTGAGCTGGAGGAGGTCGGTGCCTTCGAAGTCGATCGAGCCCGCCGTCGGCTCGATGAGGCGGAGGATGCAGCGGCCGACGGTGGTCTTGCCGGAGCCGGACTCGCCGACGAGGCCGAGGGTCTCGCCGCCGGCCACGCCGAAGCTGACGCCGTCGACGGCCTTGACGTGCGCGACGACGCGCGACAGCACGCCGCGGCGGACGGGGAAGTATTTCTGCAGGTCGCGCACGACGAGCAGCGACTCCCCCGCGCCCACCGGAAGCTTCGGCGTTTCCTGCGGCAAGGCGGCCATCACATTCGCTCCGGGTCGGCCTGATCGCCGTGAAGATAGCAGCGGGCCTCGTGGTGCTCGCCCACGATCATGCGCGCCGGCTCGTTGCCGAGGCAGATCGCCATGACGTCCGGGCAGCGCGGATTGAATTTGCAGCCGGGCGGCAGGGCGTAGATCGGCGGGACCATGCCGGCAATCGTCGGCAGGCGCTTCGAGGTGCCGCTGCCGCCGAGGCTCGGGAGCGACTTCAGGAGGCCGCGCGTGTACGGATGCGCGGGATTGGCAAAGAGGTCGCGCACCGGCGCCTCCTCGACGATGCGCCCCGTGTACATGACGATGATGCGCTCGCAGAATTCGGCGACGACGCCGAGGTCGTGGGTGATGAGGAGGACGGCCAGGCCGAGGCGCTTCTGCAGCGAGGCCAGGAGCTCCATGATCTGAGCCTGGATGGTGACGTCGAGCGCCGTCGTCGGCTCGTCGGCGATGAGGAGCTCCGGATCGCAGGAGAGGGCCATGGCGATCATGACGCGCTGCCGCATGCCGCCGGAGAGCTGGTGCGGGTAGTCGTCGAGACGCTTCTGCGGGTCGGGGATGGAGACGAGATCCAACATCTCCGCCGCCCGTTTGCGCGCCTCGCGCTTCGACAGTTTCTTATGGATGCGGATCGCCTCCGCGACCTGTTCGCCGATTCTGAAGACGGGATTGAGCGAGGTCATCGGCTCCTGGAAGACCATGGCGACGTCGTCGCCGCGCACGTCGCGCATCTCTTTTTCGCTCAGCGTGACCAGATCGCGGCCTTTGAACCGGACTTCCCCGCCGGTGATCCGCCCCGGCGGCGCGACGAGGCGCATGATCGACATCGCCGTCACGCTCTTGCCGCAGCCGGACTCGCCGACGAGGGCCACGGCCTCCCCTTTCTCGACGTCGAAGGAGACGTTGTCGACCGCGTGCACGACGCCGTCGGCGGTGAAGAAGGAGGTGCGCAGCTTGCGGACTTCGAGGAGCACGCGAGGGGATGGTAGCAAGAACGATGTCAGCGGCGTGGCCGAGGTATCCTC